>NZ_JBHXNP010000007.1:0-166719 GCF_042719495.1 Streptomyces sp. NPDC058525 | reverse complement strand
GGTGCGGCGCCGTTGCCGGGGCTCCGCCCCGGACCCCGCGCCTCAAACGCCGGCGGGGCTGAAGATCGGGGCTCCGCCCCGGACCCCGCGCCTCAAACGCCGGCGGGGCTGAAGGTGCCCCCGGCGGAGCTGAGGGTGCCGCGGCCGGGCTGAGGGTGCCCCGGGGGCTGAGGGTGCCCCCCCGGTGGGGCTGAAGGTGCGCCCGGCGGGGCTGAGGGTGCCCCCGGTGGGTCGGTGGTGAGTGTAGGGGGTTGGGACTAGTGCAGGGGGATGGGCGGATGAGCGGTGTGGAGAGGGTGGGCGGGGCTGTGGAGCCGGCGGGTGGCGAGCGGTTGCGGCGGTGGCGGATGGTGTTGGGCGGGGGAGAGGGGGACGGTACGGGCTGTGCCCTGGCCGGGCGGGACGCGGAGATGGACGCGGCGCTCGGGGCGCTGTACGGCGGGGGCGCGGGCGGCTCGCGGAAGGGGGCCGGGGCGCGCTCCGCCGGGCTCGGCGGGTCCGCGCCGAACGTGGCGCGCTGGCTCGGGGACATCCGTACGTACTTCCCCAGCTCGGTGGTCCAGGTCATGCAGCGCGACGCCATCGAGCGCCTCGGCCTGTCCGCGCTGCTCCTGGAGCCGGAGATGCTGGAGGCCGTCGAGCCCGACGTGCACCTGGTCGGCACGCTGCTCTCGCTGAACAAGGCCATGCCCGACACCACGAAGGAGACGGCCCGGGCCGTGGTCCGCAAGGTGGTCGAGCAACTGGAGAAGAAGCTCGGGGCGCGCACCCGGGCCACGCTCACCGGCGCGCTGGACCGCTCGGCCCGCGTCAGCCGACCCCGTCACCACGACATCGACTGGAACCGTACGATCCGGGCCAATCTGAAGAACTACCTGCCCGAATACCGCACGGTCGTCCCCGAACGGCTCATCGGCTACGGCCGGGCGGCGCAATCGGTGAAGAAGGAGGTGATCCTCTGCATCGACCAGTCGGGTTCGATGGCGGCCTCGGTCGTCTACGCCTCCGTCTTCGGCGCCGTCCTCGCCTCCATGCGCTCGATCGCCACCCGCCTCGTCGTCTTCGACACCGCCGTCGTGGACCTCACGGACCAGCTCGACGATCCCGTCGACGTCCTGTTCGGCACCCAGCTCGGCGGCGGCACCGACATCAACCGCGCGCTCGCCTACTGCCAGTCCAAGATCACCCGGCCCGCCGACACCGTCGTGGTCCTGATCAGCGATCTCTACGAGGGCGGCATACGCAACGAGATGCTGAAGCGGGTCGCCGCGATGAAGGCCTCCGGGGTCGAGTTCGTGACCCTGCTCGCGCTGTCCGACGAGGGCGCCCCGGCATACGACCGCGAGCACGCCGCAGCCCTGGCGGCCCTCGGCGCGCCCGCCTTCGCCTGCACCCCCGACCTGTTCCCGGACGTGATGGCCGCGGCCCTCGAGAAGCGGCCGCTGCCGGTGCCCTGAGGGGGCGCGGGAGTCCCGCGGGGAATGGGCCGATCGCACGAAGTTCCAGCTCAACCGTGAGGCGATCTGTGACAGGTATCACCGCTCAGGTGTGATCTGTGATTTAGGGACCTACGGCCCACGGGGATAACCTGCGGGACGGACATGCCGCGTCCACGGTCACCGTGTGCGCCTTCCTTGTGACAGCGCCGTCACGTTGCCCTCCGCGGCACGCCCACGCAGATAGCAGACAACCGCGAATCACTGCGAATCTTTAAAAAGACAAGGGACGGACGCGCGTGGACCTGTTCGAGTACCAGGCGAGGGACCTCTTCGCCAAGCACGGTGTACCGGTGCTGGCCGGTGAAGTCATCGACACGCCTGAGGCGGCTCGCGAGGCCACCGAGCGGCTGGGCGGCAAGTCGGTCGTCAAGGCGCAGGTGAAGGTCGGCGGCCGCGGCAAGGCCGGCGGCGTGAAGCTGGCCGCCACCCCGGACGAGGCTGTCGCCCGGGCGACGGACATCCTCGGCATGGACATCAAGGGCCACACGGTCCACAAGGTGATGATCGCCGAGACTGCTCCCGAGATCCTCGAGGAGTACTACGTCTCGTACCTCCTCGACCGGACCAACCGCACCTTCCTCGCCATGGCGTCGGTCGCGGGCGGCATGGACATCGAGCAGGTCGCCGAGGAGACCCCGGAGAAGCTCGCCAAGGTCCCGGTGAACGCCAACGAGGGCGTGACCATCGAGAAGGCCCGCGAGATCGTCGCGCTGGCGCAGTTCCCGGCCGAGGTCGCCGAGAAGGTCGCCGAGGTCCTCGTGACCCTGTGGGCGACCTTCATCGCCGAGGACGCGCTCCTCGTCGAGGTCAACCCGCTCGCGAAGGTCGCCAACGGCGACGTCATCGCGCTCGACGGCAAGGTCTCGCTCGACGAGAACGCCGAGTTCCGCCAGCCGGGTCACGAGGAGTTCGTGGACCACGCGGCCGCGAACCCGCTCGAGGCCGCCGCCAAGGCGAAGAACCTCAACTACGTCAAGCTCGACGGTGAGGTCGGCATCATCGGCAACGGCGCGGGTCTCGTCATGAGCACCCTCGACGTCGTCGCGTACGCCGGCGAGAACCACGGTGGCGTCAAGCCCGCCAACTTCCTGGACATCGGCGGTGGCGCCTCCGCCGCCGTCATGGCCAACGGTCTCGAGATCATCCTCGGCGACCCGGACGTCAAGTCCGTCTTCGTCAACGTCTTCGGCGGCATCACCGCCTGCGACGAGGTCGCCAACGGCATCGTCCAGGCGCTCCAGCTGCTGAAGGACAAGGGCGAAGAGGTCACCAAGCCCCTCGTCGTCCGCCTCGACGGCAACAACGCCGAGCTGGGTCGCAAGATCCTCTCGGACGCCAACCACCCGCTGGTGCAGCGCGTGGACACCATGGACGGCGCGGCCGACAAGGCCGCCGAGCTCGCGGCTGCGAAGTAAGGGCAGAGGTCACAGACTCACATGGCTATCTTCCTCAACAAGGACAGCAAGGTCATCGTCCAGGGCATGACCGGTGCCACGGGCATGAAGCACACCAAGCTGATGCTGGCTGACGGCACCAACATCGTCGGCGGCGTGAACCCGCGCAAGGCCGGCACCACCGTCGACTTCGACGGCACCGAGGTCCCGGTCTTCGGCTCCGTCGCCGAGGCGATGGAGAAGACGGGCGCCAACGTCTCCGTCCTCTTCGTCCCGCCGGCCTTCGCCAAGGCCGCCGTCGTCGAGGCCATCGACGCCGAGATCCCGCTGGCCGTCGTCATCACCGAGGGCATCGCGGTGCACGACTCCGCCGCCTTCTGGGCGTACGCGACCGCCAAGGGCAACAAGACCCGGATCATCGGCCCGAACTGCCCGGGTCTGATCACCCCCGGCCAGTCCAACGCCGGCATCATCCCGGGCGACATCACCAAGCCCGGCCGCATCGGTCTCGTGTCCAAGTCCGGCACGCTGACCTACCAGATGATGTACGAGCTCCGTGACATCGGCTTCTCCTCGGCCGTCGGCATCGGTGGCGACCCGGTCATCGGCACCACGCACATCGACGCCCTCGAGGCGTTCGAGGCCGACCCCGACACCGACCTGATCGTCATGATCGGCGAGATCGGCGGCGACGCCGAGGAGCGTGCGGCGGACTTCATCGCGAAGCACGTCACCAAGCCGGTCGTCGGCTACGTCGCGGGCTTCACCGCCCCCGAGGGCAAGACCATGGGCCACGCCGGCGCCATCGTCTCCGGCTCCTCCGGCACCGCGCAGGCCAAGAAGGAGGCCCTCGAGGCCGCCGGCGTGAAGGTCGGCAAGACGCCGACCGAGACTGCCAAGCTGGCGCGCGAGATCCTGAGCGCCGCCCAGTAGGCGCGCACGCGCACAAGGGCGTGGCCCGCACCCTCCGGGGTGCGGGCCACGCCCTTTCTCGTCTGGTCCCGGTGCGTCCCGCCGCTCACTCGATCCGCGGGGCGATCCGGGCCGGGCCGGCCTCCGGGTCGGCGCGCAGCTTGTCGTGGAGCAGCCGGCTCCGCTCGGTGAGCTGCTGGGGGCCGCTGAGTGGGGGTACGCCCGAGACGCTCTCGCCGGGCGCCCGCGGGGGCTCGTAGCGGGTGGGCGCGGTCGAGGCCGTGTAGGCCGTCGCGGCGGCGATCACGGCGGTGAGGCTGAGGGTCGCGCGGGTCCACTGCCGGGTCCGGCGCTCCCCGTGGCCGCGTACGGCCGAAGCCGGGCGCGGGTCGAGCACCACGGCCGGCCGCAGCGCGTCGAACAGGTCGCGCAGCAGCGCGGACTGCTCCTCGGGCGGTACGCCGGCCAGTTCCGGGATCCGGTCGGCGAGGTCGGCGTGCGCGTTGAGGAGGCGGTTCCCGGTCGCGGGCGTGCTGGCCTCGGTCTCGGCGGCGGTGTCGGGCAGGTCCAGGCCGACGCCGTCGTAGAGCAGGACCGTACGGCGGTGGACGGTCGGCAGGGCGAGCATCGCGTCGAGGAGGATCCGGTCGGCGGGCTCGGCGGGGGGCTTGTCCGGGTGGCGGTGGGCGCGCCGGAAGCGGTGCCAGGGGGAGAGGGCGTACTCGTACGCGGCCGCGCGCACCCAGCCCACCGGGTCCGGGTCGGCGGCCACGTCCGGCCACTGGGCCCAGGCCTGGCGGAACGCCCGCTCCACGGACTCCAGGGCGAGGCGGCGGCGGCCGGTGAGCAGGTAGGTCTGGCGGGCGAGGCCGGGGGCGGCCAGCGCGTACAGGGCGTCGAAGGCCTCGGCCGGGCCCCGGGGCGGTGCCGGTGCCCCTGCGGGGAGCCCGGCCGCGGCTTCGGCTTCGGCCTCCGCTTCGGCCGCGGGCTCGGCCATTCCGGTGGACTCGTCCGGGGCGGAGGTGTCCGTGGGCCCGTCCGGGGCGGCCGTTCGGGTCGGCTCGGCGGGGGTTGCCGCCCCCGTCGGCTCCGGCGGCTCCGTCCGGGCGGTGGCCCGCGGCTCCTCGGGTGTCGTGGCGATCGCCCGTCGCGCTGGTTCGGGCCCCGGCCCGTCCGCTGCCGCCGTCACCGCCACCGCGGCGGGTTCGGGGGCGTCCGGCCGGGGCGCGAGGCCGGCCAGGAAGTCCGCGTACAGCTCGCGCTTGCGCCCACGGGGGTGGGTGCGGCCCGATTCCCAGGAGCGGACCGTGCTCGTGGTGACGCCCATGGCCGAAGCGACCTGTTCGGGCGTCAGCTCCGCGGCTTCGCGCAGTCTTCGGCGCTCTTTCGGTGCGGGCAGGCCCTCGACGCGTTGTGTCATGCCACACTCCCCGCGACCCGGCAGCCCTGGGCGAAAAAGTACATAAGCGTATATTGAGCGACACCACGGGCATTCGCCTGTTACCCGCTCATAGCGCGTGTCGTTGGCACCATGGCGGGGTGACCCAAGTGACCGAACGCGGGACCCCGTTGTCCGTGGCCCCGCGAGCCGCCGGGCGGCGCCGCTCCCCGGCGGCGGCCGCGTGCGTGGTGGGCGGCGCCGTGGCCGCCGGACTCGGGCTCGGCTTCCTCGCCGTGCTCGTCATCGTGCTGTGGATCAGCTCCCCCTATCCCGACAGCGGCCCCGGCGGGGCCCTGCACCTCGCCGCCGGGCTGTGGCTGCTCGCCCACGGGACCGAGCTGGTGCGGTACGAGACCCTCTCCGGCGTGCCCGCGCCCGTCGGAGTGACCCCCCTGCTGCTCGTCGCGCTGCCCGTGCTGCTCATGCGGCGGGCCGCCCGGCTGGGCAGCGCCTCCGACGAGGAGCGGGAGGAGGTGCTGCCGGCCAGCGCCGTCTTCTCGGCCGTGCTCTGCGGCTATCTGGCCGTCGGGGCGCTGGCCACGGTGTACGCGGCGGGCGGGCCCATGCCGGCCGATCCGATCAGCGCGGCCTGGCACGTGCCGATGGTCGCCGTGCTCGCCGCCGCGGGCGGGGTGTGGGCGGTACGGGGCCGGCCGCTCGGGCCGCTGCCGGACTGGGTGCCGGGGGGCGTACGGAGGGCCTTCGCGCGCCCTCGGTACGCGCTGGCGCTGCGGGCCGGTGCGGGCGGGGCGCTCGTCCTGCTGGGCGGTGGGGCGCTGCTCGTCGGCGGCTCCCTCGCGTGGCACGGTGCCGAGGTCCAGGGGTCCTTCCTGGCGCTGACCGGGGTGTGGTCGGGGCGCTTCGCGGTGCTGTTGCTCGCGGTCGCGCTGATCCCCAACGCCATGGTGTGGGGGGCGGCGTATGCGCTCGGGCCCGGGTTCGCGCTGGGCGCCGGGGTGACCGCCACCCCGCTCGGGTTCACGGGCTCGCCCGCGCTGCCCCGGTTCCCGCTGCTGGCGGCGCTGCCGCCGGAGGGGCCGGGGACGCCGCTGACCTGGGCGGTCGCCGGGGTGCCGGTGGTGGCCGGGCTGGCGGTGGGCTGGTTCGCGGTGCGCCGGGCGAGGGAGGTCTCGTACGGGGAGACCGCGCTGACGGCGGCGCTGGGCGCGCTGGTGTGCGGGCTGGCCATGGCCGGGCTGGCGGCGGCTTCGGCGGGGCCGATGGGGTCGCGGGCGCTGGCCGACTTCGGGCCGGTGTGGTGGGCGACTGGGGCGGCGGCCTTCGCGTGGACGCTGGTGCCGGCCGTGCCGGTGGCGGTGGCGGTGCATGCGTGGCGGAACCGGCCTGCCGGTGCCGTCGATGACGGCTGGCACGACAGTGGGGTGCGGGAGCTTCGGTGGGCGGCGCTTCGCCATGCGGCCGGTGCGCTGGTGCCTGATATCGCCCCGGCGCCGCTTCCCCGGGCCCCGGCCGAAGCCCCGGCGGCGGTCCCGGGCCCGGGCCTGGCCCCGGTTCTGCCATCAGCCAAGGCCTCGGGGCAAGCCCCGGCCCCGGTGAGGCCGCCTCGGCAGGTGACCGTCGTGCCCGGGCTGCGCGTGGACCTGCTCGCGCCGAAGCCGGGCGTGCCGCCGCTGCCGGGCGTGCCGCCGCTGCCGGTGGCCGGTGGGGCCCGGGTGCTGCCCCGCCGCAAGCCCTCGGCCTAGCCGCGCCTCAATCGCCGGCGGGGCTGGATTTGCCGGTGCGGCTCAAGGATCGGGGCTCCGCCCCGGACCCCGCGCCTCAAACGCCGGCGAGGCTGGAATTGCCGGTGCGGCTGGGATTGCGCCGGCGAGGCCGGGGTTGGGCCGGCGGGGCTGGATTTGCCGGTGCGGCTCAAGGATCGGGGCTCCGCCCCGGGCCCCGCGCCTCAAACGCCGGCGGGGCTGGGTTGCGCCGCCGAGGCTACGGGCGAACCGCCGGGGGCTACTGGCGGACCTTCAGGATGTCGCCCAGGGGGTTGTCCGGGAGGAGGGAGTTGCACTGGAGTTCCGCCGTGTTCGTCAGGGCGTCGTCGCGGCAGACGTAGAAGTCCTTGTAGGCCAGCTGCACGGCGTACGAGCTCAGGGCCAGCAGGATCGCCAGTGAGGCCGTGACCAGGCCGCTCACCGCCGCCGTGCGCTGCGGCCGGGCCGCCTCGCCCAGGGCCGCCAGGCCGCCCGGCTCGTTCTGCCCGGCCTCGCCGGATTCCGGCTTCGCCGGCCGGCCGCGGAGCGCGCTGATGCCCCAGTACAGGGCGAGCGCCCCCAGCAGCAGGCCCACCGACGGGATGCCGAAGATCCCGAAGAAGAAGCCCCACATGCCGGCCAGCAGCGCGTAGCGGGCGCGGCGCTGGACCGGGTCCGTCGGGTCCCAGCGCGCCGGGCCGCCCCGGCCGCCGCCGCCCTGCGGGTCCGGCCGGCCGTCGCCGGGGCCACCGCCGGGGCCGTCGCCGCCACCGCGGCGCGGCTGCCACGGCTGGTCGGGCCGGCCTTCCGGGGGCGCCGCGAAGGGGTTGTCGTCGGTGGGGGAGTCGGGCTGGCGGCGGTCCGGCATCGGGTGTGTTTCTTCCCCTGTGTCATGGACGTCAGGGCGACGTCGCGGCGAAGGCCAGGTGGGTGAGGCCTGTTTGCGGCTTGTACGCCAGACGCTACCGCCCGCCCGTCACCCCGTCCCCCGGGGGCCGTCCGGTGTGCCGGTATCGTTGCAGGCGGTCGGTGGCTTCGTATGGTTCCCCGTATATCGGTACCCCGAAGTTTCGTATGACCACACAAAGACGAACGCCGCATTCCCGTGAGAAAGGGCCTCCCATGGCCGCCTCCCGCCTGGTCGTGCTGGTATCCGGTTCCGGCACCAACCTCCAGGCCCTGCTCGACGCCATCGACGCCCACCCCGGCGGACCCGAGGGCTTCGGCGCCGAAGTCGTCGCCGTGGGGGCCGACCGCGAGAACATCGCCGGTCTGGAGCGGGCCGAGAAGGCCGGGATCCCCACCTTCGTCTGCCCGGTCAAGGCGTACGGCAGCCGAGAGGAGTGGGACACCGCCCTCACCGAGGCGGCCGCGGCCCACGCCCCCGACCTCGTCGTGTCCGCCGGTTTCATGAAGATCGTGGGCAAGGCGTTCATCGACCGCTTCGGCGGCCGGTTCATCAACACCCACCCCGCCCTCCTCCCCGCCTTTCCCGGCGCCCACGGCGTGCGGGACGCGCTCGCCTACGGCGCGAAGGTCACCGGCTGCACCGTCCACTTCGTGGACTCCGGCGTGGACACCGGTCCGATCATCGCCCAGGGTGTCGTCGAGATCCGGGACGAGGACGACGAAGCCGCTCTCCATGAGCGCATCAAGGAAGTCGAGCGCCAGCTGCTCGTCGATGTCGTGGGGCGCCTGGCCCGGCACGGCTACCGCATTGAGGGACGAAAGGTAACAATCCAGTGACCGCCGTAGAGACCGCAGCGAGCAACGACCCGACCACGACCCAGCGGCCGATCCGGCGTGCGCTCATCAGCGTCTACGACAAGACCGGCCTGGAGGAGCTGGCCCGCGGGCTGCACGAGGCGGGCGTCGCGCTCGTCTCCACCGGCTCCACCGCCTCGAAGATCGCCGCGGCCGGGGTGCCGGTCACCAAGGTCGAGGAGCTCACCGGCTTCCCCGAGTGCCTCGACGGCCGCGTCAAGACGCTGCACCCGCGCGTGCACGCCGGCATCCTCGCCGACCTGCGCCTGGAGGACCACCGCAACCAGCTCGCCGAGCTGGGTGTGGAGCCCTTCGACCTGGTGGTCGTCAACCTCTACCCCTTCCTGGCCACCGTCCAGTCGGGTGCCACCCCGGACGAGTGCGTGGAGCAGATCGACATCGGCGGTCCGTCGATGGTCCGCGCCGCCGCCAAGAACCACCCGTCGGTCGCCGTCGTCACCAGCCCGGCCCGCTACGCCGACGTGATCGCGGCCGCCCAGGGCGGCGGCTTCGACCTCACCGCGCGCAAGCGGCTGGCGGCCGAGGCCTTCCAGCACACCGCCGCCTACGACGTGGCCGTGGCCTCCTGGTTCACGAACGCGTACGCGCCGGAGCCCGAGGCCGTGCTGCCCGAGTTCCTGGCCGGCGCCTGGGAGCGCAAGTCGACCCTGCGCTACGGCGAGAACCCGCACCAGGCCGCCGCGCTCTACACGGACGGCCAGCCCGGCGGGCTCGCCAACGCCGAGCAGCTGCACGGCAAGGAGATGTCCTTCAACAACTACGTGGACACCGAGGCCGCCCGCCGGGCCGCCTACGACCACGAAGAGCCCTGCGTCGCGATCATCAAGCACGCCAACCCGTGCGGCATCGCCGTGGACACGGACGTCGCCGCCGCCCACCGCAAGGCGCACGCCTGCGACCCGCTGTCGGCCTTCGGCGGGGTTATCGCGGTCAACCGCCCGGTGACCGTCGAGCTCGCCAAGCAGGTCGCCGAGATCTTCACCGAGGTCATCGCGGCCCCCGCCTACGAGGACGGCGCCGTCGAGATCCTCGCCAGGAAGAAGAACATCCGCGTCCTGAAGGTGGCCGGCACCCCGCACCAGCCGGGCGACCTCAAGCCGATCTCCGGCGGCGCACTGCTCCAGCAGTCGGACCTCTTCCAGGCCGAGGGCGACGACCCGGCCAACTGGACCCTCGCCACCGGCGACGCCCTCTCCGCGGAGGAGCTCGCCGGGCTCGCCTTCGCGTGGAAGGCCTGCCGCGCCGTCAAGTCCAACGCCATCCTGCTCGCCAAGGACGGCGCCTCCGTCGGCGTCGGCATGGGCCAGGTCAACCGCGTCGACTCGGCGAAGCTCGCCGTCGAGCGGGCGGGCGCCGAGCGCGCGCAGGGCTCGTACGCCGCCTCCGACGCCTTCTTCCCCTTCCCGGACGGGCTGGAGATCCTCACGGCCGCGGGCATCAAGGCCGTGGTCCAGCCGGGCGGTTCGGTCCGTGACGAGCAGGTCGTCGAGGCCGCGAAGAAGGCCGGCGTGACGATGTACTTCACCGGGACCCGGCACTTCTTCCACTGATCCGGGCCCACCCCGACACGGCGAAGGCCGCGACCCGCACTGCGGGTCGCGGCCTTCGCCGTGTACGGAACGCGTGGATCAGAAGCGCGGACGCTTGAACCAGGCGGCACCGGGCGCGGTGACCATGGCGGCGAGGATCAGGCCGCCGATGGCCAGGCTGATGACGCCGGCCGCGGGGCCGCCGCCCTCGGAGGCGGTGTTGGTGAAGTTGGCGAGGCCGCCCAGGATGGACAGCGCGGCGTAGACGATCGTCGTGATGCGCACGCCGTTGCCGCCCTTGGCGAACTTGGCGCCGAGGACGATGGCCAGCACGCCGAGGGCCAGCACGAACAGGCCGAGGGCGATCACGACGCCGCCGACCACGTCACCGGCCGCGCCGCTCTCCGTGGTGGACAGCGCGGCGCCGCCGAGGAGCGCGATGAGGCCGACGATGAGCTGCAGGCCGCCCACGACGAAGAGCAGGACGCGCGCGGTCTTCACCAGACCCGGCATCTGCGCGGGCGCGCCCGGGTAGCCGCCGGGGCCGCCGGGGTAGGCCGGGTAGCCCTGGCCGGCCTGCTGCTGCGGGTAGGCGTAGCCACCCTGGGGCGGGACGCCCTGGGGCGCCTGCTGCGGGTAGCCGTAGCCGGGCTGGCCCTGTGGGGCCGGGGGCTGCTGCTGGCCGTACGGGTTGTTCGGGTCGCCGAAGCTCATCTGGGGTGTTCCTCCGTGGAAGTGCGGGGACGCACGGCACGCACGGAGGAAAGCTGTGTTCTACGGTCCGCCCCCCGGCACTGCCCGCGGCACTCTTTTCCGGTCATCGTCGTCCGACCGGGCCGGACTTGTCCAGCCGGGCGCCGCGGGGCCGCTGACTTGTTGTGCAAGTGCAATGAACCCCGCTAACCCCGAGGGCCCGCGAGCGCCTTGACTGGAACCGGGGGCACTCCATCCGGGAGGATGGGCACATGACCGCCCAGATTCTCGATGGCAAGGCCACCGCCGCCGCGATCAAGTCCGAATTGACCGCCCGTGTGGCGGCCCTGAAGGCCCGGGGCATCACCCCCGGCCTCGGCACCCTGCTGGTCGGTGACGACCCGGGCAGCCGCTGGTACGTCAACGGCAAGCACAAGGACTGTGCCGAGGTCGGCATCGCCTCCATCCAGCGCGAACTTCCCGCGACGGCCTCCCAGGAGGACATCGAGGCGGTCGTACGGGAGCTCAACGCCAATCCGGAATGCACCGGCTACATCGTCCAACTCCCGCTCCCCAAGGGCATCGACACCAACCGGGTCCTGGAGCTGATGGACCCGCTGAAGGACGCCGACGGCCTGCACCCCATGTCGCTCGGCCGGCTGGTGCTGAACGAGCCCGGCCCGCTGCCCTGCACCCCGTACGGCATCGTCGAACTCCTGCGCCACCACGGCGTCGCCATCAACGGCGCGCACGTCGTCGTCCTCGGACGGGGCATCACCGTCGGCCGCTCCATCGGCCTGCTGCTCACCCGCAAGTCCGAGAACGCCACCGTGACGCTCTGCCACACCGGTACGCGCGACCTCTCCGGGCTGCTGCGCCAGGCGGACATCGTCGTCGCCGCGGCCGGCGTCCCGCACCTGGTCAAGCCGGAGGACGTGAAGCCGGGCGCGGCCGTGCTCGACGTGGGCGTCAGCCGCGACGAGAACGGGAAGATCGTCGGCGACGTCCACCCCGGAGTCGCCAACGTGGCGGCCTGGATCTCCCCGAACCCGGGCGGCGTCGGCCCGATGACGCGGGCCCAGCTGCTCGTCAACGTCGTCGAGGCCGCGGAACGGAACGCCAGTGCGGGCTGAGCGGGACGAAGAGCGCGCCGCGCCCGCCGCCGACGGCTCCCGGTCCCGGCGCTTCCCCTCCGTCACCCGGGACACCGCGCGTCCCGAGGGCAGCGGCCGGGCCGTGCCCGGGGCCGTGTCCACGCCCGCCCGCCAGTGGCCGATGCTCAGCGTGCTCACCGCGACCGCGGCCGGGCTGCTGGCCACGGCGATGGGGCAACCGCGCATCGGCTGCCTGGTGATCGGCGTGGCCCTGATCGCGGCCTCGGTCCTGCGGCGCGTACTGCCCTCGGTGGGCATGCTCGCGGTGCGCTCCCGCTTCACCGACATGGTCACGTACGGGCTGCTGGGCGTGGCGATCACGCTGCTCGCGCTGGCGATGGAGCCCAAGCCGCTGCTGAACATCCCGTTCCTGGAGACGGCGGTCCGCTTCACCGTCCGCTGACGCGCCGCACGGCGCTGCCGGAGTCGAACGGGCCCCCGGGGCTCCGGCGGCGCCAGGGTCCGATAGCCTGACCGCGGATGTCTCTTCACGTCAAGATTTACTGGGAAGCGTCGTCCTCCAGCACATGGGGCGGGGACGCCCCACCGCCAGCTGTCTAACGGAGAAGGCCATGACCCGCACTCCCGTGAATGTCACCGTCACCGGCGCCGCCGGCCAGATCGGCTACGCGCTGCTCTTCCGCATCGCCTCCGGCCACCTGCTCGGCGCGGACGTGCCGGTCAAGCTCCGCCTTCTGGAGATCCCCCAGGGCATGAAGGCCGCTGAGGGCACCGCCATGGAGCTCGACGACTGCGCCTTCCCGCTGCTCAAGGGCATCGACATCTTCGACGACCCGAACGCGGGCTTCGAGGGTGCCAACGTCGCGCTGCTCGTCGGCGCCCGCCCGCGCACCAAGGGCATGGAGCGCGGCGACCTGCTCTCCGCCAACGGCGGCATCTTCAAGCCGCAGGGCAAGGCCATCAACGACCACGCCGCGGACGACATCAAGGTCCTGGTCGTGGGCAACCCGGCCAACACCAACGCGCTCATCGCGCAGGCCGCCGCCCCGGACGTACCGGCCGAGCGCTTCACCGCGATGACCCGCCTGGACCACAACCGCGCGATCTCGCAGCTCGCCAAGAAGACCGGCGCCGACGTCACCGACATCAAGCGCCTGACCATCTGGGGCAACCACTCGGCGACCCAGTACCCGGACATCTTCCACGCGGAGATCGCCGGCAAGAACGCCGCCGAGGTCGTCAGCGACGAGCTGTGGCTCGCCGACACCTTCATCCCGACCGTCGCCAAGCGCGGCGCCGCGATCATCGAGGCCCGTGGCGCGTCCTCGGCCGCCTCGGCCGCCAACGCCGCCATCGACCACGTGCACACCTGGGTCAACGGCACCGCCGCGGGCGACTGGACCTCGATGGGCATCCCGTCGGACGGCTCCTACGGCGTCCCGGAGGGCATCATCTCCTCCTTCCCCGTCACCACCAAGGACGGCAAGTACGAGATCGTCCAGGGCCTGGACATCAACGAGTTCTCCCGCGCCCGCATCGACGCCTCCGTCGCGGAGCTCGTCGAGGAGCGCGACGCGGTCCGCGAGCTCGGCCTCATCTGATCGCGGAACCACCCCTTCCAAAGGCCCCGGCGCCCAGCGCGCCGGGGCCTTTTGGCGTGATCCGCCCTGTCCGGGCACCGCCCTGCCCCGTACGGTTTCCTCCCACACCTGAGGGGGGACCCGGTGAGTGGCAGAGATCCGGACGGCAGAACGCCCGTGCACCCGTCGCAGACGGAGGCCGGACGGCTCCTGTGCGCCGGCGTCTACCTCGACCCGGCCTACCGCGACCGGGTGATCGACGAGCTGTACGTCCACGAGGAGCGCTTCGTCGCGCCCTCCTACGGGTTCGACGCGGCCCGCGTCCTCGCCCACGCCCTGCGCGCCCGGCGCGTCGAGATCGCCTGGGCGGCGGCGGTGACGGCGGTCTGGGCCCTCGGCCTGCTGCTGCTCCAGACCTTCATCGTCTTCCTGATCGTCCCCGCGCTGCTGCTCGGCGGCGCGGGCCGGATCAGACGCCGCCGCGAGCGGACCGGCCGCGGCAGCCGGATCGTCGAGTACGTCCTGCGCGGATACGCCCTCTGGATGCTCGGCAACGTCCTGTGGGGCGTGGCCGCCGGATTCGCCGACGACCGCATCCCGCCGCTGCGCTTCGGCGACACGGACTGGTTCTTCCCGTTCCTCGGCGAGATCATCGTCAAGTACCCCTTCGGCTTCTTCCTGGAGTGGCCGCGGCTGGGGCGGATCCACGGCGAGGCCTACTCGTGGGTCGCCGTACTCGTCTTCCTCCTGCTCACGACCGTCGCCGGGCTCCAGCGCGGCCACTTCGCCCGGCTCCTGGACGATTCGCTGGACCGGGAGGGCTACGCCGCCGGCGCGGGCGACCTGGTGGTGACGGGCCGGCGCTTCGGGCGGGCCCGCGCACGGATCCAGCGGATCCAGTACGCGCCCCTGGTCCTGTACGACGTCGGCAACCCGTTCTGCGGCGCGGGCCGGGCCCACCGGCCGTGGCAGCTGACCGTCGAACTGCGCCCGCGCGGCGACGGCGAGGCGGAGGAGCTGGACAACGCGCAGATCGTGGACCGGATCCGGCCACAGCTGGAGGCCCTGCGCGTCCCGTCGCCGCACGGTTCGCCGGAGGCGGAGGCCTCCGTACTGGACCGGCTGCGCGAACTGGTCATCGACGAGTGCGTGTTCCTGCCGGCCGAGGGGCTGCCCGACGTCGACTCCCTGGACCTGTCGGACGAGGCGTTCGCCGAGCACCGCGCCGCCGCCATCGAGGAGGGCGGCGAGCGCCGACGGCACTTCCTGCGCGTGCGGATCGGCGGCTGGGACGAGAACCTCGTCGTCACCGTCTTCATCCGCGTCCACACGCAGGGCGGCATGCTGATGCTGGAGGTCGCGCCGCACGTGCTGCTGCCCGTCCGGCCGGACTTCCAGCGGGCCGACGACACCGTCCGGCGCCAGCAGCTCAACACCCCCTTCGCCAAAGCGGTCTGGGCGGCCGCGAACGGTGCGGGCGCCCTCGGCCCGGCGCTGCTCGCCCTGGTGCGCGCGGTCCGCATCCCGTGGCGGATGGCCACCGCGGGGTACGGGGTGGCCATCCCGGCCGGACCGGCCGTCTCGGTGCGCGAGCTGGCCTCGCAGGCCGACGCCTCGCTGTTCCAGCTGATGGACCTGGACCGGTATCTGAAGACCGTCCAGGAGCGGATCGTCGGCGGGGTGGCCGTGGCCCTGCATGAGGCGGGCTGGCGCACCAGGGAGTTCGCGGAGCGGGCCGTCAACGTGGCGGAGGGGGCGGTCTTCATCCAATCGGTGAACAACAGCGCCTTCGGCATCGGCGGAGTGAGCCACAACAGCGTCACCGGCCGCCAGGACCCCGACACGGGCAGGGAGAAGAAGGGGAGAAGCGGTGGCAACGAGCGGTGGTAGCGGCGCGGAGCAGCCCGCGGTACGGATCGGCGAGATCCACGGCAGCAGCTTCAGCATCGGCGGCGCCCACAACACCAACACCGTCCACGAGGGCGGCGGGGCGCCGGGTGCCGGTGCGAGTGCCGAGGACCTGCTGGAGGCCGTACGGGAGCTCCGGGCGGCCCTCGTACGGCTGCCCCGCAGCCCGGAACGGGCGGAGCTCGACGGCGAACTGGACGAGGTCGCGGGGGAGCTGGAGCAGGCCGGGGAGGTACGGGCGGGCCTGCCGGCCCGGCTGCGCGGGGCGCTGGAGCGGTGGGCCCCGCTGGTGGACTCGGTGAGCGCGGCCGCCGCCTTGGCCGCCCTGCTGACCTCCCTGGGCGGCTGACGATGCCCACGAACCAGGGCGAACCCCGCTGGAACCCCCGCTCACAACGCTGGGAACGCGCCCCGGGACCGACTGCGGGCCCGGGCCCCGCCCCCTCGGCACCGGGCTCGCCCCCGGGTGCGCAGCCCAGCGGGCCTCCGACCCCGGGCGCGCCTGCGGCCCCGGGCGCGGGCCCGAGCGGGCCTCCGGCGTTGGGTGCGCCTGCGGCCCCGGGCGCGGGCCCGAGCGGGCCTCCGGCCCCCGGCGCGAAGCCGGGTACGCCCTCGGGCGCGGAGTCGAGCGGGCCTTCGGCGTCGGGTGCGCCGTCGGGCGGGTCTCCGGCCCTGGGCGGGAAGCCGGGAGCGCCTGCGACCCCGGGCGCGCAGCCGGGCGGGTCTCCGACCCCGGGCGCGGATCCGGGTACGCCCACGGCCCCGGGCGCGCAGCCGGGCGGGTCTCCGACCCCGGGCGCGGATCCGGGTACGCCCACGGCCCCGGGCGCGGGGCCGAGCGGGCCTTCGGCGTCGGGCGCGGGGGCGGCCACGCCCACGGACGTGCCTCCGGCGGAGACCGCGGCCCCGCCCGCGGCTTCGTCCTCGGAGCCGAGTGGGCCTTCGGCCCCCGGCGCGAAGCCGGGTACGCCCTCGGGTGCAGGGGCGATCGGGCCTTCGGCGTCGGGTGCGCCCTCGGCTTCGAGTCCGGGGCCGGGCGCGGCAGCGGCCTGGGGTCCGGACGCGGCGCCGGCGGCCGGGCCCCGGCCGCCGGCGCCGGGGCCTAATCCGTATGCGTACCCGCCCGGTGGCCCGCACCCGTACGCCTACCCGCCGGGTATTCCGCGGCGCCGGCGAGGGCTGGTCGTGGCAGGTGTGGTGTTCGGGGTGGCCGGGCTGGGGGCCGTTGCCGTGGCCGGGTGGCTTTATCTGGGCGGCAGGGGCCCCGGCTCCTCCGGCCCCGGGCCGCGGCCCGGATCCACGCAGGCGCGCGACACGGCGGCCGGTTTCTCGGTCGGCATTCCCGAGGGCTGGCAGGCCAGTACCGGCGAGGGCGCGTACGGGACCGTCTACCGCCCCGCCGGGGGCGACCGCAGCGCGGGCATCCAGATCGTCCGGGCCACCGAGGACACCCTCACCGCCTGCGAGGTCCTGCGGGACACCACCGCGGAACTCGGCAAGTACTCCGGCTACCGGGAGATCTCCAGGGAGGAGGTCGGCACCGAGGGCTGCGAGCAGGTCTACGAGTTCGACGACCCGGCCACGGCCGAGCCCGCCGCCCACGCCATCGTCCGGCTCGTCGTGGCCGCCGACGACACCCGGTGGGTGGTCCTCGCCTTCGGCCCCGACACGGACGTCCCGCTCGTACGGGAACACCTCACGACGGCCGTCGAGTCCTTCCGGGTGGACTGACGGCCGAGGCGAGCCGACGCGAGTCGTGGCGGCCGACGCGCGCCGGGACGGCGGCGCCGCGCCGGGTCAGCTCTTGTACATGCCCGGCGTGTAGTGCCCCGGCACCATCCGCGTGGTGACGCCGAAGCGGTTCCAGACGTTGATCGTCGCGATGACGGAGATCAGCTGGGCCAGCTCGCGCTCCTCGAAGTGCTTCGCGGCCTTCTCGTAGACCTCGTCCGGCACGAAACCGTCGGTCAGCACCGTCACCGCCTCGGTGAGCTCGATCGCGGCGAGCTCCTTCTCGGTGTAGAAGTGCCGCGACTCCTCCCAGGCGCCCAGCTGCACGATCCGCTCGACGCTCTCACCGGCCGCGATGGCGTCCTTGGTGTGCATGTCGAGACAGAACGCGCAGTGGTTGAGCTGCGAGGCCCTGATCTTGACGAGTTCGACGAGGGCCGGGTCCAGGCCCTTCTTCGCGGCGATCTCCAGGCCCAGGACCGCCTTGTAGACCTCCGGGGCGAGCTTCGCCATGTGCAGGCGGGGGGTGTGCTCGGGGGCGTTCTGTGTGTTCGTCATGGCATCCACACTAGGTCGCAGGCGGCCCGCGACTATGGTCCATATCCATGAAGGAATCGTGGGCCACTTTCGGTGCCGACCTCCACCTCGACCTCTCCGCCGGCCGCGGCCTGCGGGCCGGGCTCACCGAGGCGCTGCGCGAGGCCGCCCGCAGCGGGCGGCTGGCGGCCGGGACGCTCCTGCCGTCCTCCCGTTCGCTCGCCGCCGACCTGGGGATCGCCCGGAACACGGTCGCGGAGGCCTACGCGGAGCTGGTCGCCGAGGGCTGGCTGACGGCCCGCCAGGGCTCCGGCACCAGGGTCGCGGAACGGGCCAGGCCGCGCCGGGCCGCGGCGGCCGTCCCCGTACGCCGCGCCGCGCGCCGGGGGCTCACGTACAGCCTGATCCCCGGCTCCCCGGACCTGAGCGGCTTCCCGCGGGCGGCCTGGCTGACGGCGGCCCGGCGGGCGCTGGCCGCCGCGCCGAACGAGGCCTTCGGCTACGGAGCCGACGGGCGCGGCCGCCCCGAGCTGCGGGAGGCGCTGACCGGGTACCTGGCGAGGGCGCGCGGGGTGTACGCGGACCCGGACCGGATCGTGCTGTGCGCCGGCTTCGGGCACGCGCTGACCTTGCTGGCCCGGGTGCTACGGGCGCGGCGGGTGCGGGAGATGGCGGTGGAGGCGTACGGCCTCGACATCCACCGGGACCTGCTCACGCGGGCGGGCCTGCGGACCCGGCCGCTGGGCGTGGACGGGGACGGGGCGCGCACGGGGGAGCTGACGGCGGGGCCCGGCGCGGTCCTGCTGACCCCGGCCCACCAGTTCCCGACGGGGGCCGCCCTGACCCCGGCCCGCCGGGCGGCGGCGGTGGACTGGGCCCGGTCCACGGGCGGGCTGATCCTGGAGGACGACTACGACGGGGAGTTCCGCTACGACCGCCAGCCGGTGGGCGCCCTGCAAGGGCTGGACCCGGACCGGGTGGTGTACCTCGGCACGGCCAGCAAGTCGCTGGCGCCGGGGCTCCGGATGGGCTGGATGGTGGTCCCGCCCGGGCTGCTGGACGAGGTCATGGCCGCCAAGGGGCCGGGCGACCGGACCTCCAGCGCGCTGGACCAGCTCACACTGGCGGAGTTCATCACCTCGGGGGCGTACGACCGCCACGTGCGCGGCATGCGCCTGCGCTACCGGCGCCGCCGCGACGAGCTCGTCGCGGCCGTCGGCGACCGGGTCGGCGTATCGGGGATCGCGGCGGGCCTGCACGCGGTGCTGGACCTTCCGGCGGGGACGGAGCGCTCGGTGCTCCAGTCGGCGGCCTGGCAGGACCTCTCCCTGGAGGGCCTGTCCGCCTTCCACCACCCGGAGGCGACCTTCCCGCCGCGCGACGCCCTGGTCGTGGGCTACGGCACCCCACCGGACAGCGCCTGGACCCCGACCTTGGCGGCACTCTCGGCGGCGCTGCCGTAGGAGGCGCAAACGCGGAGCCCCGGCCGCCGGCCGTCAGCGCACGGGCTCGGCCGCCGTCTCCGGGGGCTCCCCGAAGCGGGCCAGGGCCAGGGCTCCGGTCACGGCCACCGTGAAGCCGAGGACGGCCAGCCAGGTCAGGCCTTCGCGGGTGCGGTCGCCGAGCCAGGCGACGCCGACCACCGCCGGGCCGATGGTCTCGCCCAGGACCATGCCGGCCGTGGCCGCCGTCACCGAGCCGCGGGCCAGTGCCGAGGTGAGGAGGAGGAAGGCCGCGCCGCCGCCGAGCAGGAGGGCGTACAGGGCGGGGTTGCCCAGGTCCCGTACGGAGTCGATGAGGCGGACCGCGACCTCGACGACGCCGAAGCCGGTGCCCGCCGCCAGGCCGAGGACCAGCGCCCGCGGCCCGTCGGGGAGCCGGCCCGCCACCGCGCCGACCAGCAGGATCAGCCCCGTGACCGCCAGCAGCCCCAGCTTCAGGGCGAGCGAACCGGTGCCCGTGCCCTCCGCCCCGGAGGCCAGCCCCAGCATCAGCAGCCCCGCGCACACCACCGCCACCGCGCCCCACTCCGTGCGCGACAGCCGGACCTTCAGCAGCCGGGCCGCGACCACCGCCGTCACCGCGAGGCTCGCGGCCAGTGCGGCCCCGACCGCGTAGATGGGGATGTGGCGCAGCGCGATGATCTGGAGTACGAAGCCCATCGCGTCCAGCCCCAGGCCGGCCAGATACCGCCACTGCCGCAGCGCCCGCAGCAGCAGCGCGGCGTCCACCCCGGACCCCGTCCCGGGCTCCGCCGCCCGCGCCGCGACGGCCTGCAGAACGGACGCCGTGCCGAAACAGACCGCCGCACCGAGGGCGCAAATCATCCCAATGAGCACGAACTGACTCTAGGTCACGGATCTGAGGACGGCCGGATTCCATCGGCCGGGGGCTCCGCTCTAGTCTGTCGGGAGCACGCCAGGACATAGGGGGAGCAGCAGGTATGGACACCAGCAGCACCAACAAGCGCCGTATGCGCTCGGGCGCCGTCGCGCTCGGCGGTATGGGCCTGCTCGCGGCCACGCTCGTGGCATGCGGCAGCAGCGGCGAGCCGGACAAGCGCTGCGCGTCCCGCTCCACGCTGGACCACCTGAACAACAAGGACTGCAAGAGCGGCGGAACCGGCTCGTACTACTACGGCGGCACCGTCAAGAACGGCAAGGTCACCGGCGGCAGCTTCGACAAGTCCGCCGTCACCCGCGGCGGCATCGGAGGCCACTCCAGCTCCGGCTCCAGCGGCGGCTGAGGAATCCGGAACCCATGCAGCGGCACACCATCGAGCCCCGCCCCGACTGGCAGAAGACCGTCGAGGAACAGGGGCTGATCTACCCCCTGACCCGCTACCCCGACGACTCCCTGCGGCCCTACTGGGACGAGAGCGCGTACTACTCCTTCTCGCTCCCCGAGGTGGAGGCCCTGGAGAACGTGGTGGAGGAGCTGCACGCCATGTGCCTGGCCGCGGCCGCGCACATCGTCGAGCACGACCGCTTCGCGGACCTCGGCATCACCGACCCCAAGCTGGCCGCGCTGATCGCCGAGTCCTGGCGCCGCCGCGCCGAACAGCCCTCCCTCTACGGCCGTTTCGACCTGCGCTACGACGGCACCGGCAGCCCGGCCAAGATGCTGGAGTACAACGCCGACACCCCGACCTCGCTGGTGGAGGCGGCCAGTCCGCAGTGGTTCTGGATGGAGGAGCGGTTCCCCGGCGCCGACCAGTGGAACTCGCTCCACGAACGCCTCGTCGACGCCTGGCGCCGGCAGGCCGAGCTGCTGCCGCCCGGCCCGCTGCACTTCGCGCACTCCGAGACCGACGAGCTCGGCGAGGACCTGATGACGGTCGCCTACCTCCAGGAGACCGCCGAGCAGGCGGGCCTGGACACCCAGGCGCTGTCCGTCGAGCAGATCGGCTGGGACAGCCTGTCCGGCCGCTTCGTCGACGAGAAGCTCCGCTTCATCCGCAGCTGCTTCAAGCTCTATCCGTGGGAGTGGCTGGCCACGGACCAGTTCGGCCCCCAGGTGCTGGGCACCTACGACCACGGCGGCGGCTCCGGCACCACCTGCTGGATCGAGCCGCTGTGGAAGATGCTGCTGTCCAACAAGGCGCTGCTCGCGATCCTGTGGGAGCTCTTCCCGGAGCACCCGAACCTGCTGCCCGCCTACCTCGACGGCCCGCACGAGCTGGCCGAGGAGGGCGGTTACGTCGCCAAGCCGCTGCTCGGCCGGGAGGGCGCCGGGGTCACCCTGCACGAGCCGGGCGGCGAGCCGTTCGTGGCGCGGGACGACGAGAAGTACTGCTTCCAGGGCCTGGCCCCGCTGCCCGACTTCGACGGCAACCGGGTGGTGCTCGGCGCATGGGTCGTCGAGGACGAGGCGGCGGGGCTCGGCATCCGCGAATCGGCGGGGCCGGTCACGGACGAGTACGCCCGCTTCCTGCCCCACGTCATCCTCTAGCCGGTCGGCCCGGTCGGCCCGGTCGGCCCGGCGTGCCCGGCCGGCCCGGCCTGCCGGTCCGAGGCCGGCAGGTCCGAGGCCGGCAGGTCCGCGCGGCCGGCCGTTACGCGGACAGGACCGCGCGGAGCTGCTCCAGCCCCCAGTCCAGGTCCTCCTTGCCGATCACCAGCGGCGGGGCGATCCGGATGGTGGACCCGTGGGTGTCCTTCACCAGGACGCCCCGCTCCATCAGCTTCTCGGAGATCTCCCGGCCGGTCCCGTGCGAGGGCTCGATGTCCACGCCCGCCCACAGCCCCCGCCCCCGTACGGCGGTCACCGCGCCGCCGCCGACCAGCAGGCTCAGCTCCCGGTGCAGGTGGTCGCCGAGCTCGGCGGCGCGCTGCTGGTACTCGCCGGTCTTCAGCATCGCGACGACCTCCAGGCCGACGGCGCAGGCCAGCGGGTTGCCGCCGAAGGTGGACCCGTGCTCGCCCGGCCGGAACACGCCGAGCACGTCCCGGTCCGCGACCACGGCCGAGACGGGCACCACCCCGCCGCCGAGCGCCTTGCCCAGGATGTACACGTCGGGGACGACCTCCTCGTGGTCGCACGCGAAGGTCCGGCCGGTGCGGCCCAGCCCCGACTGGATCTCGTCCGCCATGAACAGGACGTTCCGCTCGCGCGTGAGCTCCCGTACGCCGCTCAGGTACCCGGCGGGCGGCACCAGCACCCCCGACTCGCCCTGGATCGGCTCCAGCAGCACGGCGACCGTGTTCTCGGTGACGGCGTGGGCCAGCGCGGTGAGGTCCCCGTACGGGACGATCTCGAAGCCCGGCGTGTACGGGCCGAAGTGGTCGCGCGCCTCGTGGTCCGTGGAGAAGGAGACGATCGTCGTCGTCCGGCCGTGGAAGTTGTCGGCGGCGACCACGATCTTGGCGTGGCCGTCCGGCACGCCCTTGACCTCGTACCCCCACTTGCGGGCCGTCTTCACGGCCGTCTCCACGGCCTCCGCGCCCGTGTTCATGGGCAGCACCATGTCCTTGCCGCACAGCGCGGCGAGTTCGGTACAGAAGTCGGCGAAGCGGTCGTGGAAGAAGGCGCGCGAGGTGAGCGTGACGCGGTCCAGCTGGGCGCGGGCGGCGTCGAGCAGGCGGCGGTTGCCGTGCCCGAAGTTCAGCGCCGAATAGCCGGCGAGCATGTCCAGGTACCGGCGGCCCTCCACGTCGGTCATCCACGCGCCGTCCGCCGTCGCGACGACGACGGGCAGCGGGTGGTAGTTGTGCGCGCTGTGCGCGTCGGCGGAGCGGATGGCATCAGCAGTTGTCGACACGGGGTCTCCGATCGTCCGTCAGGCCTGTGACGAGGGTGGCGTCACTTTCCATCCTCGCTCGCCGAGGGGACGGAGAAACCTTTCTCGTGGCGCGCCCGCTAAGGTGGGCGGTACGCACGGCGACTGGCGCACGGAGAACGAACTCCGGGGGAGCCGTGCGCGCACGACCGCTGACAGGGCCGCTCGCCTGGGCCTCGCGGGGTACCGATCACATCGACCCCGGAGGAGCCCGCCATGTCCGCGAGCCGCCATCCCGCCCTTTTCGCGACCGACCCCGAACTGGCGTCGTTCGTCGCGGCGGAGGAAAACCTGCAGGCCGAGACCCTGCGTCTGATCCCCAGTGAGAACTACGTGTCCGCCGCCGTCCTCGAGGCGTCCGGCACGGTGCTGCAGAACAAGTACAGCGAGGGCTATCCGGGCCGCCGCTACTACGAGGGCCAGCAGAACATCGACCGGGTCGAGGCGCTGGCCGTCGAGCGGGCCAAGGGCCTGTTCGGGGTGGACCACGCCAACGTCCAGCCGTATTCCGGCTCGCCCGCGAACCTGGCCGTCTACCTGGCCTTCGCCGAGCCGGGCGACACGGTCATGGGCATGGCGCTGCCGATGGGCGGGCACCTGACGCACGGCTGGGGCGTCTCGGCGACGGGGTCCTGGTTCCGGGGCGTGCAGTACGGGGTGCGGGCCGACACCGGCCGGATCGACTACGACGCGGTGCGCGACCTCGCCCTCGCCGAGCGACCGAAGATCATCTTCTGTGGGGGTACGGCCCTGCCGCGCACGATCGACTTCGCGGCGTTCGCGTCGATCGCCGAGGAGGCGGGCTCGATCCTCGTCGCGGACGTGGCCCACATCGCGGGCCTGATCGCGGGCGGGGCGCACCCGTCCCCGGCGGGGCACGTGGACGTGATCTCGACGACCACGCACAAGACGCTGCGGGGGCCGCGCGGGGCGATGCTGATGTGTCGCGAGGAGCACGCGAAGGCCATCGACAAGGCCGTGTTCCCGGGGCTGCAGGGCGGGCCGCACAACCAGACGACGGCCGGTATCGCGGTGGCGCTGCACGAGGCGGCGCAGCCGGCCTTCACCGCGTACGCGCACGCGGTCGTGGCCAACGCCAAGGCCCTGGCCGGGGCGCTGCTGGAGCGGGGCTTCGACCTGGTGTCGGGCGGTACGGACAACCACCTGATCCTGATCGACCTCACCTCGCGGGACGTGCCGGGGAAGGTGGCGGCCAAGGCGCTGGACCGCGCGGGGATCGTGGTGAACTACAACACGGTGCCGTTCGACCCGCGCAAGCCGTTCGACCCGTCGGGGATCCGGATCGGGACGCCGTCGCTGACCTCGCGGGGGCTCGGGGTGGGGCACATGGGGCAGGTCGCGGAGTGGATCGCGCGGGTGGTCGACGCGGCGGGCAAGTCCGACGAGGCCGCGCTGGCGGGGGTCCGGGCCGAGGTCGCGGCCCTGATGTCAGCCCACCCGGCCCCCGGCCTCCCCCTGTCCTGACCCGGGCGCCTCAATCGCCGGCGGGGCTGGATTTGGCTCGGGCCGGCGGTCGGGCGCGGCTGCTCGCCCCGCCGCCCCAAGACCGGGGCTCCGCCGCGGGTGTGGGCGGCGCCCTGCGGAGCCTCGCGCGGCGGCTTCGGGCGGGGGCTACCGTCGGGTATCGGGGCACCGGAAGGATCCGGCCGGCGGCGGGCCCGAGCCCGCCCCCGCACCTGAGAGAATGAAGCCATGGCTTCTGATCGTCCTCGCGCGCTCTCCGGCATCCAGCCCACCTCCGGCTCGTTCCACCTCGGGAACTACCTCGGAGCCATCCGCCAGTACGTCGCCCTCCAGGAGACGCACGACGCGTTCTACATGGTCGTCGACCTGCACGCGATCACCATGCCGCAGGATCCGAAGGAACTGCGCGCGAACACCCGCCTCTCCGCCGCGCAGCTGCTCGCCGCCGGCCTGGACCCCGAGCGCTGCACGCTCTTCATCCAGAGCCACGTGCCCGAGCACGCCCAGCTCGGCTGGGTCATGAACTGCATCACCGGCTTCGGCGAGGCCAGCCGGATGACCCAGTTCAAGGACAAGTCCGCCAAGCAGGGCGCCGGCAACGCCACCGTCGGGCTGTTCACGTACCCGATCCTCCAGGTCGCCGACATCCTGCTCTACCAGGCGAACGCCGTCCCCGTCGGCGAGGACCAGCGCCAGCACATCGAGCTGACCCGCGACCTGGCCGAGCGCTTCAACCAGCGCTTCGGCCAGACCTTCACGCTCCCCGCCGCGCACATCGTCAAGGAGGTCGCGAAGATCTACGACCTCCAGGACCCGGCGATCAAGATGTCGAAGTCCGCGTCCTCCCCCAAGGGCCTGATCAACCTCCTCGACGAGCCCAAGGTCACCGAGAAGAAGATCAAGAGCGCGGTCACCGACACCGAGGCCGAGATCCGCTTCGACACGGAGAACAAGCCCGGCGTCAGCAACCTGCTCACGATCTACTCCACCCTCACCGGCGAGACGGTCCCCGCCCTGGAGGCGCGGTACGAGGGCAAGGGCTACGGCGCGCTCAAGACCGACCTGGCCGCCGTGATGGTCGACTTCGTCACACCCTTCAAGCAGCGCACCCAGGAGTACCTGGACGACCCGGAGACGCTGGACTCGATCCTCGCCAAGGGCGCGGAGAAGGCCCGCGCGGTCGCCGCCGAGACCCTCGCCCAGGCGTACGACCGGCTCGGATTCCTGCCTGCCAAGCACTGACGGAGCGCCGGGGCGGACGCCGGGGGAGAGACGGCCCTGGCGAGACCGGGGGTACTGCCCTCACACTGGCGGCAGCAGTCCATCCAGACACACGGAGGAGAGATACGTGGGGACCGTAACGCTCGGCGTTTCGATCGCGGTCCCGGAGCCGTACGGCAGCCAGCTCCAGCAGCTGCGCGCCGGCTTCGGGGACGCCGCCGCGCACGGTATCCCCACGCATGTCACCCTCGTCCCGCCGACCGAGGTGGAGGCGGACCGGCTCCCGGCGATCCGCGCCCACCTGGCCGCGGTCGCCGCCGCCTTCCGGGCCTTCCGGATGCGGCTGGCCGGGACGGGAACCTTCCGCCCCCTCTCGCCGGTCGTCTTCGTCCAGGTCGTCGAGGGCGGCGAGGGCTGCACCCGCCTCCAGGGCGAGGTCCGCGACCCCGCCGGCCCGCTCGTGCGCGAGCTGGCCTTCCCGTACCACCCGCACGTCACGGTCGCCCACGGGATCTCCGAGGAGGCGATGGACGTGGCGTTCACGGCCCTCGGCGAGTACGCGGCCGAGTGGGTCTGCGCGGGCTTCGCACTCTACGAGCAGGGCTCGGACGGGGTCTGGCGCAAGCTGCGCGAGTACCCGTTCGGCACGGGTCCGGCGGGCGTGCCCGCGCAGCAGGGGTCGCCCGCCGACGAAGCGGCCGGCACGACCGCGCTGCCTTCCTGACGCAGCGGCCGCAGGACCTGATGCGTACGGAACCTGAGCCTGCGCAGGACCAGGGCGTGGAACGGGCGGTCCGTCCGGGGCACCTCGCGAAAAGTCACAGTCGACGACCGTAGTCCCAGAAACCGGCAATCCAGGCTATTTCCGACAGCTCAATTACGGTGACTTCATGGACTGGCTGACGAAACTCCCGGTGATCGGCCCACTGGCGGCCCGTCTGATGCGCACCCACGCGTGGCGTTCGTACGAACGCCTCGACCGCGTGCACTGGAGCCGGCTCGCCGCCGCGATCACCTTCATCAGCTTCCTCGCGCTCTTCCCGCTGATCACCGTGGCCGCCGCGGTCGGAGCCGCGCTGCTCAGCCAGAAGCAGCTGGACACGCTCCAGAAGAACCTCGCCGAACAGGTCCCCGGCATCTCCGACCAGCTCCACCTCGACTCGCTCGTCGCCAACGCCGGCACCGTCGGGCTCGTCGCCGGTGCCCTCCTGCTCTTCACCGGCATCGGCTGGGTCGGCTCCATGCGGGACTGCCTGCGCGCCGTCTGGGAGAAGGACGACGAGGACGAGGGCAACCCGATCCTGCGCAAGGGCAAGGACGGCCTGGTGCTCCTCGGCCTCGGCGGCGTCGGCCTCGCCTCGGCCGCCGCCTCCACCCTCGGCGCCACCGCGGTGGGCAAGTCCGCCGAGTGGCTCGGCATCCCGCGCGAGGGCGCGGGCGGCGCACTGCTGCGCTCGGGCGGCTTCCTCATCGGCGTGCTGGCCGCGTTCCTGCTGCTGCTGTACCTGCTGACCCTGCTCCCCGGCGTCGAACCCCCGCGCCGCCGCCTGATCCAGGCGGCCCTCATCGGCGCGGCGGGCTTCGAGCTGCTGAAGCTCCTGCTCAGCGGCTACATCAGCGGGGTCGCCACGAAGAGCATGTACGGGGCCTTCGGCGTGCCGATCGCCCTGCTGCTGTGGATCAACTTCACGGCGAAGCTGCTGCTCTTCGTCGCGTCCTGGACCGCGACCCGGGACGACGAGGCCGAAGGCGAACCCGAGGAGGGAACCGGGGACGGACCCGGGGACGGACCCGGGGGCGAGGCCGGGGGAGAAGTGCGCGACGGGCAGGCGCCGGCGGGGCCCCGCGCCTAGGCCGGTACTCCTTCGGGTGAATCCAGAGATCGTCCGCATGGGCCTGGGTAGGCCTGCCGCGAGGTTCCGTGCACGATGCAACGGGATCGATGGGAACGATCGTCCTGGCCGCCCCTGGAGGGCTCATGACCGCTTCACGCCGTATGCGCAAGCTCCTCACCACGACCGCCGCCGCCCTGCTCCTCTCCGTCGCCGGAGCCGGCCTCGCCGCCTCTCCGGCATCACCTCCGACCTGAACAACCCGAACAGCCAGGCGACCTGGCGCTCCGACCGGACGTTCTGACTGGACGTGCTGACCGGGACGTGCTGACCGGGGCGTTCTGACCGGGCGGAACGGCCGGAGGCCCCCGTGGACGGGGGCCTCCGGCCATCGGCTCCGACCGGGTCGGACCGGACGGGACCGGACCCTCAGACCAGGTCCTCGCCCCGGCCCCGCCGGCCCCGCGGCCAGCGCCGGTTGACCACGAACGCGCCGCCCGCCAGCACGGCCAGCGCGCCGCCCGCGACCCCGAGCGCGGTACCGATCCCGCCCGAGCCCGCCCCGCCCGCCGACGGGTTGTTCTCGTGGGACTGGGCCGGGGAGCCGTGCGAGGAGGTGTCCGCGCTCTTCGGCGGCACCAGCTCACCCACCGGCTTGACCTTCCCGGCCGCCGCGAAACCCCAGTCGAAGAGCGCGGCGGTCTCCTCGTAGACCGAGTTCGCCCCGCCCGCGCCCGGGTTCATCACCGTGACCAGCAGCTTGCGGTCGCCGTGCTGCGCCGCACCGGTGAAGGTGGAGCCGGCCATCGTCGTGTTGCCGTTCTTCACCCCGGCGATGCCCTTGTACGGGGAGAGGCCGCCCGCGCCCGTCATCAGCCGGTTGGTGTTCGTGATCTCGAAGTGGTCCCGCGGCTTCCCGGGCTCCTGGAGACCCGGGAACTTGGCCTCGACCGTGCCGCAGTACTCCCGGAAGTCCTGCTTCTGCAGCCCGGAGCGGGCGATCAGCGTGAGGTCGTACGCGCTCGACACCTGCTCGGGGGCGTCGTAGCCGTCGGGCGACACCACGTGGGTGTCCAGCGCCTGGAGCTCCTCCGCGTGCGCCTGCATGTCCTTGACGGTCTTCTCGATGCCGCCGTTCATGGCCGACAGCACGTGCACGGCGTCGTTCCCCGACCGCAGGAACACCCCGAGCCACAGGTCGTGGACGCTGTACTCGTGGTCCTCCTTGACCCCGACCAGGCTGCTGCCCGGGCCCACGCCCTCCATGTCCTGGTCGGTGACCTTGTGGACCTGGTCCTTGGGGAGGCCCGGCAGCACGGTGTCCGCGAAGAGCATCTTCATGGTGGAGGCCGGGGGGAGCCGCCAGTGCGCGTTGTGCGAGGCCAGCACCTCGCCGGACTCGGCGTCCGCCACGATCCAGGAGCGCCCCGTCAGGTTCGACGGCAGCGCGGGCGCGCCGGGCAGCAGGTTGACCTGGGTCCCCGGCTGGCCGAGCAGGGCACCGCCGACCGTGGACATCGACGCGGGGGGCGCGGGCGCGGCCGGCGCCTTCGGGGCCTTGGGCGGCTGCCCCTTCCCGTCGGCCGGCGCGGCCGGCGGGGTCGGCGCGGCATGCGCGGGGGCCGCGAGCATCGCGGGCACCAGCAGCGCGGCGGAAAGGACCGTCAGCGCGGTCTTCTTAACAGACACGCAGGTGAAAGTACCTTCCGATCGGCTGGACGGTGGCGCTGACCGGCCAAGTCGGTGCAACCACCGCCGGGACAGCCCACCCCGGCGCGTCCGTCCTGGGGACCGATCCGATACTGGGGCCATGAGACTCAGCCGTACCGCCTCCTGGTTCCTGCTCTCCTTCGGAGTGTGGAGCTGGTTCATCTGGGTGTCTTTCGTCCGGAACCTGTGGAAGAACGGCAGCGGGCAGGCATTCGATGCGGCGGGCGACCCCACGGCCTACTTCTGGGTGCACCTGACGCTCGCGGTGACGTCCTTTCTCCTGGGGACGGCCGTCGGAGTGATCGGGTTGCGCGGTGTCCGGGCGCTGCGGCGTGAATCACGTAAGGAGCAGAACGCATGAGAGCCGCCGTCTTCGCGCTGGTCGCGCTCGCGGTCATCGCCCTCCTGGTGCTGGTCCACCGGTGGCTGTGGACCCGCCTGGTCCGCGACACCACGGCCCCCGGCGGCCTGCCCCGCCGCATCGGCACCGCCTTGGCCATCGCCCTGCCCCTCCTCTCCCTGGCCGCGCTGACCGCGGGCCGCGCGGGCGTTCCCTTCCCGCTCCAGCAGGCCGTGTCCTGGCCCGGGTTCCTCTGGCTCGCGGTACTCCTGTACCTGACCCTGACGATGCTGGTCGCGGAGCCGATCCGCGCGCTGTTGCTCCGCCGACTGGCCCACCGCGTCCCCTCCCGGGTGGCGGAGACGGCCTCCGGGGACGCCCGCCAGGACGGCGCCGGCACGGCCGCGACGACCACCACCGCCGTCGCCCCGCCCGTCGCACCCGTCGTCCCGGACGAGCCCGCCGCGCCCGCCGCGGGCGAGCTGACCCGCCGCCGGTTCGTCGCGCGCACCCTCGGCGGCGCGGCCGCCGCCGTGGCCCTCGGGACCGTCGCGAACGGGGCGTACGGATCGCACGGCGTCCTGCGCGGCCCCAGCGTCCGCCGCGTGCAGGTCCCCCTGGCCAAGCTGCCGCGCGCCGCGCACGGCTTCCGGATCGCCGTCGTCAGCGACGTCCACCTCGGCCCGATCCTGGGCCGTGCCCACACCCAGCGCATCGTCGACACCGTCAACCGGACCCAGCCCGACCTCATCGCCATCGTCGGCGACCTCGTCGACGGCGACGTCCGGGACCTCGGTCCGGCCGCCGAGCCGCTGCGCGGGCTCACCGCCCGCCACGGCACGTACTTCGTGACCGGGAACCACGAGTACTTCTCCGGCGCCCAGCAGTGGGTCGACCACGTCCGCGAGCTCGGCCTGAACCCGCTGGAGAACGCCCGCCACGCCCTCCCGTACTTCGACCTCGCCGGGGTGAACGACATCGCGGGCGAGAGCGAGGGCCACGGCCCCGACTTCGCGGCGGCGCTCGGCGACCGCGACCGCGCCCGTACCGCCGTCCTCCTCGCCCACCAGCCCGTCGTGATCCACGACGCCGTCAAGCACGGCGTCGACCTCCAGCTCTCCGGCCACACCCACGGCGGCCAGCTCTGGCCCGGCAACTACCTTGCCGAGCTCGCCAACCCCACCGTCGCGGGTCTGGAGCGGTACGGCGACACCCAGCTGTGGGTGTCGCGCGGGGCCGGTGCGTGGGGACCGCCGGTGCGGGTCGGCGCGCCGTCCGACATCACGGTCGTCGAACTCGCCTCATATCAGGCCTGACCGCCGCCAACCGCCGCCAACCGCCGGTGACCCGCCTGCTAACCGCCGCCGAAGCGCCGGGAATCAACCTTCCGGACGCCAAAATTCCGTGATGGGATGACCGGTAATCGGACAGTGCGTCGCTGTCAGCGGTACAGGGGTGGGGTTCAGGGATGCGGTCTGTCCGCTCGAAGATCATCGCGGCCGGGCTGGTCCTGGCCGCGGCCGGCGTCGGTGCCTGGCAGCTGCTGCCCGCAGCGGGCAGCGGCGGCGGCGCCATCCGGGTCGGGACGAGCGACGTCGTCTCCTCCCTCGACCCCGCGGGCGCGTACGACGCCGGCTCCTGGGCCCTGTTCGGCAACGTCTACCAGTCCCTGCTGACCCTGAAGTCCGGCTCGTCCACCCCCGTGCCGGACGCCGCCACCTCCTGCGCCTTCGTCGGCCAGAAGCTCACCACCTACCGGTGCGAGCTCCGCCCCGACCTGAAGTTCGCGGGCGGCCGCGCGATCACCGCCGAGGACGTCAAGCACTCCTTCGACCGGATCAAGGCCATCAACTCCGACCAGGGGCCGGCCCCCCTCTTCAACACCCTGGACTCGGTCAAGGCGGAGGGGCTCACGGTCACCTTCAACCTCTCCGCGGGCGACGCCACCTTCCCCTTCAAGATCGCGACGGGCGCCGCCTCCATCGTCGACAAGGACACCTACCCGGCTAAGACCCTGCGCGAGGACGGGAAGATCGCCGGCTCCGGCCCGTACTCCCTGGCTGCGTACAAGGCGGGCACGAGCGCCGAGCTGAGGCCCAACCCCTCCTACAAGGGCCAGGCCAAGCCCGCCCGCGCACCCGTCACCGTCCGCTACTTCAAGGACTCCGCGCAGCTCGACCGGGCCTGGAACGAGCGCGAGGTCGAGGTCGCCCACCGGGAGATGCCCCCGGCCGTGCTCGCCGCCCTCAACCCGGGCCTGAAGGACACCCGCTACCAGGCCTCCGGTGGCTCCGAGACCCGCTCCGTGGTCTTCAACGTCCGCCCCGGCTCGGCCGCCGCGCCCCTCGCCGTCCGCCAGGCCGTGGCCGCCGTGCTCGACCGCTCCAAGCTGGCGAGCGAGGTCTACTCGGGCACCGTCACCCCGCTGTACTCCCTGGTGCCGGCGGGCATCGCCGCGCACGGCACGCCGTTCTTCGACACCTACCCGGCGCCCAGCGGGGCCACCGCCAAGAAGCTGCTCAAGGACGCCGGCATCACCGCCCCCGTCCCGCTCACCGTCGGGGTCAACGCGCGCGGCGCGAACCTCGCCGAGGCCGACGAGCTCAAGCGGCAGTTGGAGTCGACCGGGCTCTTCCAGCTGAACGTCAAGCCGGTGGAGCAGTGGGCCGACTTCCAGAAGGCCTACGCGGCGGGCGAGTTCGACGCCTACACGATCGGCTGGATCGCCGACTTCCCCGACGCGGACAACTTCCTCGCCCCGCTGGTCGGCACCGACTCCTCCATGAACAACGGCTTCTCCGACCAGGCCGTGGACGGCCTGGTCGCCCGTACCCAGTCGCACTCGGACCGGGCCGGGGCGGCCGCCGACTTCCGCGAGCTGCAGAAGCTGGTCGCCCAGCAGGTCCCGATGGTGCCGATCTGGCAGAAGAAGGACTACGTGATGTCCCGCGAGGCCGTCACCGGTGCCCAGTACCTGTCCGACGGGACGGGCGTGTGGCGCCTGTGGGAACTCGACTGGCTGTAGGGGTGTCCAGGGCCTACGCGGACTTCGGGCTCCCGGACTTCGGGCCCCCGGACTTCGAGCGCGCCGACTTCCGGCCCGCCGCCTTCGAGTCCGCGTGGTCCGCCTTCGAGTCCGCGTGGTCCGGCTCCGGGCCGAGGTCCGGCCCGGGCTCCGGGTCCGGGTCCGAGGCCCGCTTGCGGGCGCCCGCCGTGGCCGTCTGCGCCATGCCGGGCAGGAAGTCCGCGAACAGTTCGTGGACCTCGCGCACCAGCGGCCGCAGCACCCTGAACCGGGCCAGCACGATGCCCCGCGTCGTCAGCTGCGCACCGCGCTCGGCCAGCCGCCGCGTCTTCTCGCTGTTCGGCGACCGGTCGAAGACCCAGTACAGGACCAGGCCCATCTGCGAGAGCCACATCAACTCGGGCAGTACGTCGGCCAGCTCGGCCGGCACCTTGGTCTTCGCCCCCGCGAGCACCTCGCGGTGGACGTTGATCGCCGCCTGCCGCGCGTCCTCCGACTCCGGCGAGAACGGGCTGAGCGGACTTTCGGGGTCCGCCGCGTTCTTGAAGAACTGCGAGGCGAACTCGTGGTACGGGGCCGCGATGTCCATCCAACTGGTCAGCACGCCCGCGAGCCGCTTCTGCAGATCGGTCTCGTTGTCCAGGATGGGCCGGACCGCCGCCTGGTGGGCGGCCCCGATCCGGTCGTAGAAGCCCTGGACGAGGTGTTCCTTCGACTCGAAGTAGTAATAGGCGTTGCCGACCGAGACACCGGCCTCCTTCGCGATACCCCGCATCGTCGTCTTGTCGAAGCCGCGCTCCTGGAAGAGACGGAGCGCGGTTTCGAGGATGAGCGTGCGGGTCTGCTCGCTCTTGGGAGCCTTCTGATCAGTCACGGTGCACGAGCCTATCGGGGGACGGAGCACTGGTCGTCACAGGCCGGGTCCTGCGCCCCCTGGGGGTGACCCTCGGTCCGTACCGCAGCCCGCCACTTCGAGGCGGTGTGCATGGCGGCGCGGGCGAACGGCCGCCCGGCGGGGGTGGCGAGCCAGTTGGCCTTCGGCCGGTGTTCGACCAGCGCCCACAGGCACACGATGAAGGCGTCGGTCCCGGTCCACACCTGCCCGGAGTCCCCGATCACGGTGATCTCCCGCAGCGTCGACTCGTGGTCGAGCCCCGGGAACCGGCGCCGCGCCTCGAAGGACGCGGCCGGGACGAGCCGCAGCGGTACCAGCCATCGCTGGGCGAGCAGCCAGTGCCTGATGTGCACGCAGAGCGGACAGTTCGCGTCGTAGAGCACGGTCAGGTGGCGCACCGCCGACCCGGGGGCGGCCATCGGTCAGGCCCCGGCCGGAGCGGTCCACCCCTGCGGGGCGACCGGCGGGGTCTGCTGGCGCTCCATGAGGCCGCGGCGGCGCATCTTGTTCAGGACCCAGACGTTGCCGAGGTGCATGACCCCGAGGACGAGCAGGACGACGCCGAGCTTGACCGAGAGCGCCTCGAAGAGGTGGCGGGCCTCGACTATCTCCTCGCCCGAGCGGAGGTAGAGGGTCACGAAGCCGATGTTCACGAGGTAGAAGCCGACCACCAGGAGCTGGTTGACCGCGTCCGCGAGCTTCTCGTTCCCCTGGAGGACGTCGCCGATGAAGACGCGGCCGTTACGGCTGAGCGTACGGGCGACCCAGACGGTGAGCCCGATGCTGATGAGCAGGTAGATGACGTACGCGATCACGGTGAGGTCCATGCCCTCAGCCCCCTTGAACGTGTTCAACTGCTGACGAGGATCACTGTAGGGCCTTTTTTGAACAGGTTCAAGCAAATGTCGCGGCGGGCCGTCGCGCCCGTGCCGCGGAACGCGAAAGCCGCGCCCCGCGCCTGGGCGGCGGGACGCGGCTCGAAGCCGTGCGGAGGGATGCCGGGCAACCGGGGGCCGGCCGAAGCGGGCCCGGAGGCGGCGGCCGTCAGAGCTTGAACACCACTCCGCGCCAGGTCCATCCGGCGGCGAGGACGGCCTCGCGCAGGGGGTCCTTCAGCTGGGCGGTGTCGAAGTCGAAAATCTCCGTCCGGCGCATCTCGCCGTCCTCCCCGCGCTCGACCGACCACCGCTTGGACACCGTCCTCACCTGGCCGCGGGACTGCTCGGCCGCGATCGCCAGCCGCGGCGTGTTCCCGGCCCACGTGACGTCCCACCGCTCGTCGACGGCGCGGACCTCGTTCTTCTCCGGGACCAGGCGCTTCCGGATCTTGAGGGTGCGGCTCAGCCGGGTCCGCAGGAAGAAGGTGTTCCAGGCCGGCTCCAGGATCAAGCCCGGCACGGTCGTGTTCACCACCGCCGTCATGGCCCGGGCGGTCGTCGACCGGATGAAGGAGACACCGGCCACGACCGGCTGACGCCTGCCCGGACCGGCCGGACCGGCCGGGCCGCACAGGCCGTCCGGGCCCGCCTACACCGCCTGGCGCGGCTGCACCCACAGGGCCTCGGCGAAGGCGCAGAGGTCGCCGTCGGCCGTGGCCAGGGCCGTGCCGACCGTGTACTTGCGGCCCTCCGAGCCGAGCAGCCACGCGTAGGTGACCAGGCCTTCGCCGACCGGAACCGGCCGCAGCAGCCGCGCCGTCAGCGCCGCCGTGACCGCGCCGGCCGCGCGGCCGCCGAGCAGGCGCCCGGCCGCGTTCCCCGGGCAGTCCAGCGACCCCCACACCAGCTCCGGCGGCAACAGCCCGTCAGGACCGGCGAGTTCGGGCGCGGGGGTCCAGGCGGTGGCGACCAGGCCGGCGCCACCGCCGCCCGGCACCAGTCCGCAGTGCTGGCGCAGTCCCGTGGCGGGCGTACGGTCCAGACCGCAGCCGAAGCAGTCCGTCGACCCGTCCGGCGGGGCCGCCCGGTAGGCCTCGGCCGCGGCCGAGGCCGCCGCCCAGGACGGCGCCTCGGGCACGTCGGATGCGTCCGTACCCAGCCCGGCGGGCGTGGCGACGGCCAACAGCAGCTCACCTGAGGTGAGTTCGGCGCCCCCGTCGGCCGTACCGGCCAGCAGGACCGGCACCCCGGTCGGCGCCGGCCGGCGGAAGTCCACCCGTACGGTCTTCGCAGCGGCCCGCCCGGCGAGCAGTCCCGCCACGTAGCCGCCGAAGGCGACGCCCGGGTATCCGCAGAGGTGGTCCGGAACCGTGATCGTCTCGAAGTCGGTCATGGAGCCACTCCATCACAGACCGGCTCCGGCGCCCCGGGGCCCCCGCGAATTCGGTGGACAGCCCACGCACCCCTGTCCGATAGTCCGCCGTATGACTTCTCTCGTACGACACCTCACGTTCGACTGCTCCGACGCCTACGCCCAGGGGCAGTTCTGGGCCGGCGTCCTCGACGGCAAGCTGTCCGACGAGGATTTCCCGGGCGACCCCGAGGCACTGGTCACGACGCCCGGCGCGGACCTGCTGTTCGTGACGGTGCCCGACGCCAAGGCCGTGAAGAACCGCGTGCACGTGGACCTCCAGCCGCAGGACCGCACGCGCGACGAGGAGGTGGAACGCATCATCGCCCTCGGCGCCACCGTCGTCGGCGACCACCGCAACCCCGACGGCACGGGCTGGGTCACCCTGGCCGACCCGGAGGGCAACGAGTTCTGCGTGGAACGCAGCGCGTCCGAACGCAAGCAGTGACCCGGCCCGCCCTGCGCCGGGCGGGATGGACAGACAGTGCGTCTGCCGGCGGTGGCGAACGTACCCGCGTGGTGCCCCTCGGCGACGCCGAAGCAGTCCTGTGACGTGCGAACGGCAGCCCTAGGAGGTCTCCTCCGAGGCCGGCGGAACGGCCTTTTTGCGCGGCTGCGGCCGACCCGTAGCCAGGAGTTCCCCGACATCGAGCGTCACCTTGGCCCCGAGGGAGTCGGGGAGGGTGGCGAGCTCGCCGGCGGCAAGGACGCGGTGGCTGTCGTACGTCCCGCCGGCGGGGTCGGTCAGGACGTGCAGCCGCTGGTGCTTGCGGTTGACGATGACATAGACGGGGACCCGCGCCTGGGCGTAGGCGGCGGCCTTGGCGCGCAGGTCGTTGTTGTAGTTCGACGAGGTGACTTCCAGGACGAGGCGGAAGGCCGCCGGGTCGTAGCAGTTGAACTCGATCAGATGCTCGTCGATGTCGGCGTTGACCACGGAGAGGTCGGGGATCGCGTAGTCCTCCGGACCGTCGGGTAGCCACAGGCCGACGCCCTGTACGACCTGGGACTCGGGTCCGTGCAGGCCGGCGCTCAGGAACGGCAGCATGAGGTCGGTCAGGACTCGCGCGTGCGGGAGGTCCGGGGGCGGGGTCACGGTGAGGATGCCTCCGATGATCTCGACGCGGTAGCCGGGGTTCCGCTCCATGAGCTGGGCGGCCTCTTCGAGGAGGGTCAGAGACTCCTCCCCGCCGGCGTACTCAGGGTGCTCGACGGGCGCTGTGGACATTCCGGACCTCCCGTGGGCTGGGTCGAGAGCATCATCGTAGGACGGTGGCACGCGCGCGTCCCGTAAGCGGGCTGCTCACCGGATCGGGTGAAGGGACTCCGGCGGCCTCCTCCCCCGCCCGCCACCGCGTTTCGGGGCCGGTGTCCTCAGATGCTCAGCGACCGGGCGAAGTTGAGCTGGGACATCACCCACGGGTACGTGTTCTGGTCCTGGGCCGGGATCATCGTGGAGTGGTGGCGGCCGCCGCTGGTCACCGTGATCTGGATGTAGCCGGTGGTCTTCTTCTCCTTCATCAGGAGGAACAGCAGGCCGAGCAGGCAGAACAGGAAGAAGATGACCGCCAGGATGATCGCGTGGGTCGGGATCTTCTCCTCGGTGCGCGAGAAGTCCGTCGCGTTCCACATCGCGCCCCGCAGCGGCATCGTGCCCGACGGGGTGATGATCTGGTCCCCCGCGATGGTGATGTCGCCGAGGGACATGCCCGCACCGCCGCCGCCGGGCGCGGGGACCGGGGCCGGCATGCCGGCGCCCATGGTCGGCTGGTAGGCCGGGGCCGCCGGGTAGGGCTGCGGGTAGCCGTAACCGGCCTCGCCCGGGCCCCACTTGTAGTCGCCGTGGCCGGGCTGACCGGGCTGGCCCGGCTGTCCCGGCCGGCCGGTGTAGCCCGGATCGCCTGCGTACGGATTCGGCTGCTGCTCGCTCATGTGGCCGATCCTTCCACAGCGCGCACCAAGCCTGTACCCCGTAACCGGGTAAGCCGCGGAGCACGCGCGAGGCCCCGTACCCGGAGCAACTCCGGGTACGGGGCCTCGTGTACGGGCCGGGGGCGCCGAGGGGATCAGAAGCGGCGCGTGATCAGCGCACGCTTGACTTCCTGGATCGCCTTCGTGACCTCGATGCCGCGCGGGCACGCGTCGGTGCAGTTGAACGTCGTGCGGCAACGCCACACGCCGTCCTTGTCGTTGAGGATCTCAAGACGCTGCTCGCCCGCCTCGTCACGGCTGTCGAAGATGAAGCGGTGCGCGTTCACGATCGCCGCCGGGCCGAAGTACTGGCCGTCGTTCCAGAACACCGGGCACGAGGACGTGCACGCGGCGCACAGGATGCACTTGGTGGTGTCGTCGAAGCGCTCGCGGTCCTCGGCGGACTGCAGGCGCTCGCGCGTCGGCTCGTTGCCCGTGGTGACCAGGAACGGCATGACGTCCCGGTACGCCTGGAAGAAGGGCTCCATGTCGACGACGAGGTCCTTCATCACCGTGAGGCCCTTGATGGCCTCGACGGTGATCGGCTTCTCCGGGTTGATGTCCTTGATCAGCGTCTTGCAGGCGAGCCTGTTCTTGCCGTTGATCCGCATCGCGTCGGAGCCGCAGATGCCGTGCGCGCACGACCGGCGGAAGGTCAGCGTGCCGTCGAGGTCCCACTTGATCTTGTGGAGACCGTCGAGCACGCGCTCCTTCGGGTCGATCTCGATCTGGAAGTCCTGCCACTGCGCCTCGTCCGAGATCTCGGGGTTGTAGCGGCGGATCCGGAACGTGACCGTGATGTACGGCGAGGCCGCGGCCGCGGCCTCCATCGCGTCCGTCTTGGACAGGGTGGGGGTGGCCATCAGTACTTACGCTCCATCGGCTGGTAGCGGGTGACGACGACGGGCTTGTAGTCCAGCCGGACGGAATCCTTGCCGTCGGCGCCGACCTCGCGGTACGCCATGGTGTGGCGCATGAAGTTGACGTCGTCGCGGTTCGGGTAGTCCTCGCGGTAGTGACCGCCGCGGGACTCCTTGCGCGCCAGCGCGGACACGGCCATGACCTCGGCCAGGTCGAGCAGGTTGCCCAGCTCGATGGCCTCGAGCAGATCCGTGTTGAAGCGCTTGCCCTTGTCCTGCACGGACACGTTCTTGTAGCGCTCGCGCAGCTCGGCGATCTTCTCGACCGCCGTCTTGATGGTCTGCTCCGTACGGAACACCATCACGCACGCGTCCATCGTCTCCTGGAGCTCCAGACGCAGGTCGGCGACCCGCTCGTTGCCCGTGGAGCCGCGCAGCTGCTCGACGAGGTCGACCACCTGCTGCGCCGGGTTCTCCGGCAGCTCGACGTAGTCGTTCTCCTGCGAGTACCTGGCCGCGGCGATGCCCGAGCGCTTGCCGAAGACGTTGATGTCCAGCAGCGAGTTGGTGCCCAGGCGGTTCGCGCCGTGCACCGACACGCAGGCGACCTCGCCGGCCGCGTACAGGCCCGGGACGACGGTGGTGTTGTCGCTGAGGACCTCACCCTCGACGTTGGTCGGGATGCCGCCCATGGCGTAGTGCGCGGTGGGCTGGATCGGGATCGGGTCCGTGTACGGCTCGATGCCCAGGTAGGTGCGCGCGAACTCGGTGATGTCCGGGAGCTTCGCGTCGAGCTGCTCCGGCGGCAGGTGCGTCAGGTCCAGGTACACGTGGTCGCCGGCCGGACCGCAGCCGCGGCCCTCGCGGATCTCGGTGTAGATGGAGCGCGAGACGACGTCACGGGACGCGAGGTCCTTCATGACCGGCGCGTACTTCTCCATGAAGCGCTCGCCGTCCTTGTTGCGGAGGATGCCGCCCTCACCGCGGGCGCCCTCCGTCAGCAGGATGCCCATGCGCCAGATGCCCGTCGGGTGGAACTGGAAGAACTCCATGTCCTCCAGCGGCAGGCCGCGGCGGTAGCAGGCCGCCTGGCCGTCACCCGTGAGGGTGTGCGCGTTGGAGGTCACCTTGAAGAACTTGCCGGTGCCGCCGGAGGCGTAGATGACGGCCTTCGCCTGGAACACGTGGATCTCGCCGGTGGCGAGCTCGTACGCGACCACGCCGGCCGACTTCTTGACGCCGTCCTCCTCGACCAGGAGCTGGTCCAGGACGTAGAACTCGTTGAAGAACTCCACGCCCTCCTTGACGCAGTTCTGGTACAGCGTCTGGAGGATCATGTGGCCGGTGCGGTCCGCGGCGTAGCAGGACCGGCGGACCGGGGCCTCGCCGTGGTTGCGCGAGTGGCCGCCGAAGCGGCGCTGGTCGATGGTGCCGTCCGGGGTGCGGTTGAACGGCAGGCCCATCTTCTCCAGGTCGAGGACCGCGTCGATGGCCTCCTTCGCCAGGATCTCGGCGGCGTCCTGGTCGACCAGGTAGTCACCGCCCTTGACCGTGTCGAAGGTGTGCCACTCCCAGTTGTCCTCTTCCACGTTGGCCAGCGCGGCGGCCATGCCGCCCTGCGCGGCGCCCGTGTGGGAGCGGGTGGGGTAGAGCTTCGTCAGCACGGCGGTGCGGCTGCGCTTCGTCGACTCGATGGCGGCGCGCATGCCCGCGCCGCCCGCGCCGACGATGACGGTGTCGTACTTGTGGATCTTCATTGGTTTCGCCTCAGCCCCGTTGCCTAGCGGATGTTCGGGTCGAAGGTGAAGATCACCAGCGTGCCCAGAAGGATGGTGAACACCGTGGCGGTGTAGAGCAGGCCCTTCAGCCACAGCCGCGTGTTGGCGCGCTCCGCGTAGTCGTTGATGACGGTGCGCAGGCCGTTGGCGCCGTGCAGCATCGCCAGCCACAGCATCAGCAGGTCCCAGATCTGCCAGAACGGGGACGCCCAGCGACCGGCCACGAAGGCGAAACCGATCTTGGAGACGCCGCCGTCGAGCACCAGCTGGATCAGCAGGTGGCCGATGACGAGGACGACGAGCACGATGCCCGAGAGGCGCATGAAGAGCCACGCGACCATCTCGAAGTTGCCGCGGGTCGAGCGCGGGGTCTTGCCCGTGCGCTTGCGCGGGGCCTCGATGTACGGCGCCGGGTTGTCGACGTCGTAGAGGCTCACGCCTTCAACGTCACCGATGACCTTGGCGGAAGAAGTGTCAGAAGACATGCGTGTCACTTCCCGAACAGTTCAAGGTAGGCGTGGCTGAGGATGGGGTAGATGGCCCCGATCATCAGCGCGATCCAGATGCCCACGACGTACCAGAGCATGTGCTTCTGGTAGCGCGGGCCCTTGGACCAGAAGTCCACTGCGATGACGCGCAGGCCGTTCAGCGCGTGGAACAGGATTGCGGCGACGAGGCCGTACTCCAGCAGCGCGACGATCGGCGTCTTGTAGGTAGCCACCACATCGTCGTACGCCTCGGGGGAGACGCGGACGAGTGCGGTGTCGAGGACGTGTACGAACAGGAAGAAGAAAATGAGGACGCCGGTGACTCGATGAGCCACCCATGACCACATTCCTTCCCGGCCGCGGTACAACGTTCCAGCCGGCACGGAAAACCCTCCGGAAGCGGGGCGGGGGCCAGCCGGCTTCTTTGTCGGTCGGGCCCGGCCGGGTACGGTCCTCCGGCCCCGGACATCGTAGCGACGCTTTGTCGGTTCCTTCGCGCGGGGGCCATCGGTGTGATCAAACAGGCTCGGACGGACTATCCGACAGGGGCGAATAGCCCCATTTCCGCCCCAGTCAGGCCATCGGAAGACGTCAGCCAATGTGTCAGGTCGCACAGTCGGGCCTGGGCGAGGCGGCGCAGCTCGTCGGCGGAGAGGGAGCGCTCCTCGTCCACGTCGTGCCCCATCCGGCGCCGGATCGCCGCCAGCAGCTGGTCGGCCTGCTCCTCCGGCGTGCGCCCTTCGAGGCAGATGACGAAGGCGTGGCCGAACTTGCGCTCGTACTCCGCGTGCCCCGCGTCGAGGGCGAGCAGGGCGGCGTACGGTGCCCCGTGCTCCAGTTCCGCGGAGGACTCGGCGGCCAGGGCCTCCGTCAGGTCCGCCTGCGAGAGGTCGTACGAGGCCTCGTCCGCGGCGGCGAGCAGCGCGCCGGAATCGGGGTACGGGCGGTGTATCGCGACCCGGTGGGCCCAGCGCCGGCTGCCGCAGCAGTGCATCAGCGCCGCCTCGGCCGCCTCGGGGGTCAGGGCGTTGAACCGCGCCAGCCCGGGGCCGTGGAAGGGGTCGGAGCTTCCGCGGGCCTGTGCCGGAAGGTGGCTGGACAGCGGGGGGCTCCTCGTGGCGTGGCGCGGGTGTGCTGCCACGCTATCGACGCCGGGTGGGGTGTGTCGTACGCATTCGGGGAATTCACCCGGAAGTGAGCCGAAAGGATGACGGGAGCATCATGGATGCGAACCGAAGGGGGGCCGGGAGGGGGAGACGGCCCGGGGGAGGGGAGGGCGGCCGAGGCCGCCACCCCCGGCCGCACTAGTACACAAAGGGGCCCCTGACCAGGTGTTTCTCCCCTGATCGGGGCCCCTTGGCTTGTGCCGGCTGATGCCTCGATCACAGCACTTCAGGCTATTTCTGGGTGCTGTTGGTCACGCGTTGGCCATGAGCCCAACGCGTGCTCCCGGTTCACCGTCGGCGTCAATGGTGGTCAGCGTGTCGGTGATCGGCGCGAAGGGTTCGACCTGCGCCTCACTTTCACGTGCCTGTGTGACCTTACTCACCGCCGCCACGCTCCATGGCGGTCAGCGCCGCTCACGGCCGAGCTGGAGAAGCCGCTCGGGGTCGAGGCCGAGAGCCTCCAGTAGGTCGAGGCAATCGGCCCAAGAGCGGGCGTGGCTTGCGGCCCGCATGGCCGCTCGATCCCGCTCTTCTTGGGATGCGCCCCGCGCTGTCGGCACACTGCTTTCGATGGGCCGTAGCCGATCATTGTGGTAGTTACTGGCGCGAGCCACGCTCTCCTCCTGCCTGTCGTGCCGAGCTCCCGCCCATCGCGGCCCTTGATCCGGTGGCAGCCCCTCATGGCGGCCTGGCCCGCCCCAGTCAGAGGGCTCACTGTTGCGAAGACTCGCAGATTTGAGCGTGTCGCCATGGCTGGAGTGGGCTGGCGAGCCCTACGAGAGGCTGCCGACGAGTTCGCCCAGATGGGCCGGGGAGCTGGTGCCGGGAATCGGAGCGACGTTCTCCCCGAGGTCGAGTAGCCACCGCAGCGCCTTGGACGCACCGCCGTCCTGCGCCAGCGCGCCGGCACCGAGCGGGGCGTAAGGGACGTAAGGAATCCCCTGGGTCTCGCAGTATTCAGCAGTTCGGGTGTCGTTCGGCTGGGCCTCGCTCAGCTTGTTCTGCACGGCCGCAACCGTGACGAGCGTCGCGGCGAGGTCGATCTCCGCCGTGCTGACCTTGGACAGGCCGATGTGGGCGATCTTCCCCTCCTCCTGGAGGCTGGCCAAGGTGCCGACTTGATCCAGGAACGGAACCCGGGGGTCATTGCGGTGCAGGTAGCAGAGGTCGAGGCAGTCCACTCCCAGGCGGCGAAGGCTGCCTTCGACGCTCGCCCGAAGGTAAGCGGGGTGGCCATGCGGAGTCCACTCGTTCGGGCCGGTGCGGAGCATGCCGACCTTGGTGGCGATCACCAGCCGGTCCGGGTAGGGGTGCAGGACGCTACGAATCAGTTGTTCAACGGTGTGGGGGCCGTAAGAATCAGCGGTGTCGATGTGGGTGATGCCGTGCTCGTGGACCGCGTCGCGTAGGAGTGCAGCGGCTGCTCCGACGTCGGCCGGGTCGCCCCAGGTACCGGGCCCGGTCAGACGCATGGTGCCCAGGCCGACCCGGGAGACCTGCCTTCCAGCGAGGGTGATGGTGCCCGCGGGCGGCTTCACGCTGCCGCCTTGGCGGTGATGCGCTCCACCAGGACGGCCACCGCGTCACCTTCGAAGTCGGCGCTGGTGATCTTCTTGTGCGGCAGGTTGAGACTGTGGATCAGGGAGTGCACGTTCCGGTCGACGGCCGCCCGGTACTCCAGGTCACGGTCACGGGTGTCTCCCAGCGGGATGGATGGGTCCAGGATGGTCGCCACGAGGTGGTCGTACGTGGCGGTCTGGGCCTTGACCAGGCCGACGAGCCGGTCCATCACGGCCGGATCGGGTTCCTGGCCGGAGCGCTCCAAGGCGGCCATGTAGTAGGCGACGGGGTCGACGGCGGAGCGGTCGACGAGCACCACGTCAGCGGTCAGCGTTGCTTCGACGGCGGCGGCTGCGGAGGCGGCGATGATCCATTCGGTGCACTCGGGCGTCTGGTTCTGGAGCTTCGGGAAGCCGAGTTCGGCGGCCTTCGCGGCGAAGGAGGCAGGGGTGCGGGCCACGGTGCGGCCGGTGGCCCGCAGTTCCATCTCCAGACGCCGCAGGAGGGTGGTCTTACCGGTGGAGTGCGTGCCGGCTACGGCGAGGCGGATCGGGTTGGTCACCACAGTGTCTGCTCCTCTGGTTCGGGGGTCGGTGCCAGGCCAGGCATGCCCGGAGGGACCGCTCGCGCGGCCAGGGCCTCCCACGTGTCGTAGTGGGCGGCGAGGTGGTGCAGCAGGAGAGCGGTTGCGTGGGCGTCGTATCCGGCGCGATGCCGGGCACCAGACACGTCGTCCAGGCGGATATCGGTGTGAGCGATGAGCGCGTCGAGGCCGAAGCCCTTGTGGCCTGGGTACGTGGCTCGTGCCAGGCGAAGGGTGTCGATGACGCCTGCGGGCTTCCAGGTGGGCATGTGTCGGGTCAGAACGCTGTACTCGACGGATGCGGAGTGCGCGCAGATCCAGGCGCCGTCCAGCAGGGCGTGTACCTGCTCGGCCACATCAGGCCAGGTGGGGGCGTCAGCCGTCATCTCGTTGGTGATGCCGTGAATGCGGCTGATCCGCGAAGGGATCGGCACCGGGGGCCTGACCAGCCACGTGCGGGCCGCGTTCGGCTGGGGTTCGCCGTTCTCGACGGGGATGGCGGCGACTTCCACCAGGTCGGGCGGGGTGCCCCCGTTCCCCTCTACGTCAACGACGAACAGGGGGCGGGGCCAGGTGGAGAAGTTCACGGGGTGGGGGCTCCTTGGTCCCCTCCGCTCCAGCCGATCTCGGCGCGGCCGTGTCGGCGCTCGCGGTGGGGATGGGCGCGGTCGTGGACCTGGAAACCGTAGCCGTGCTGCATGAAGTAGCGAGGCTGCTCGTCCAGGCCCTCGGTGATGATCGCCCGTTCGGTGATTTCCACCGGGCCCGTTGCCCCCAGCTCAGCGGCCAGTCGATCCGCGTCCGGCTTTGCCGGCGCGTTCCACGCTGTCGCGCACAGCCCGAGTTGACGCTTGGGGCAGATGTCGCACAGTTCCTTGATCCCAAAGTGGCCGTTGTAGTCAGCCAAGCCATGGGCGTACGCCACAGCGCAGGAGGTCTTACGGAACAGCGGCCCCCACGGTTCCTCGCTGTCGGCCGGGCGCCGGAACAGGTCGAGAATTCGACTCTCGGTCTGCTCGGGCATGATCTTGCGGCGGGCGGTGTCCTCGTACGGCGAGGGCAGGCCGTTCTCCTGGTAGTACGCGGCGATCTCGTCGCGGAAGAACAGGCCGGTGAAGACCGACGCGTGGGCGTGCTCGGAAAGTCCCCTGGCGGTGGCGAGGTGCTCGTGGGTGTCGTTGAGGCCGGGCACGATGGGCCGCCAGTAGAAGATCGTTCGGTACGACTCGGCATGCTCGTACAGGGTCTTCAGGCTGGTGGCGGCGATGTCCGAGGGCACCGGCTCGATCCCGGTGTGTGCGATACCGGAGTACGTGACCAGGATTGTCAGCTTGATGTTCTTGAAGCCATTGAGGATGGCACAGTCCTCGGGAGTAACCCGCCATCGCGTGATTACGAGCACGTGATTGGTCAGGCCCTGCTCGTCCAACAGGCGAAGGGAGTCGAACGTGTGCGGCTTGACGACCGGGAGCATCGGGTCGGTTGCCTTGTTGAACAACTGAACCGGGGTGATGTGCGGCCGGAAGTATCGGTGGCTCGTAAGTGCGGCCACGGCCTCCTCGTCCGACATCAAGGCTCGAGGGTTCTTCATGTCGAAGTTCGAGTACAGGTGGCGAATGCAGTAGCCACACTCCAACGGGCAGCCGATCACGTGGTTGAGCGACAGGCCCGACTTCCGGTACTCGATCACGTCCGCGAGCTTCGGCTTCAGCGCGTCGATCTGCGCGGCCGACAGGAGCGGTAAGAACTTGCGCCCGTACGCCGCTGGCGGGGCCGCGGCGACCTGGGTCTTGGCCATGAGCTGCACCTCTTCTGATCTGGTCAGATCCCCGTGCTCGGGGCTGAACGAAAGGGAGCATTTCTGGTGGGGGCATTGGCGAAGGCGTCGGGCCCTGCGGCCCGAGGCGCGCCCCCTCGAGGGGGGATACGCACACACCCGGCGGTGGGAGGGGGGTGTGTGGGAGGGGGCGCGCGCCGGGCCGCAGGGAGAAGCCGGTTAGACCCACAAGGGATCTCCGAGCCGCAGCTCCTCGCGGGTCTTGATCACCCGGAGGTCTTTGGGATGCTCGGCGACCTTGGTGTGCCCGCCACCGCCGTATACAGGGCGAGGATGACGACCCCGTCAGGCCGCCGGTCCGTATAGACCCAACTGCCAGGCTCGGGCCCGTCATGGACGAGGTCACCGATCCTTGCGGTCGTCACGACCGCCTCCCTCAGTGAGGGCCTGGCCGTCATCCGGATTGGGGCGCTGTCTCGCGGCGGACGCGCCGGCAAAGAAGGCAGCTACGTTGGTGTACGCCGGATGGGGGTGGTCGTGGCCCGGTCATCGGTACCCCGCTGGCATGTCCGGCGGGATGGGGCGGATGGGCTGGAGTTCTTCTACTTCGGCGGTCCACTCGCGGCCCGAGGAGTCCAGGGGCCGCATGTGTGCGACGGTCCTGATCAAACGGCCGCTGATCTTGGCGCGATGTTCCAGGATCAGGGAGACCACTCCCTTGCGGCCGGTTGCCAGATGGGCGACCTCACGGCCGCTCAGCCGATGATCAGTGATTTCCGTGAGGTGGTGGTCGAGTTCCCCGGTCACCTGACGGCCCCGCCGTCCTCCGGCTGGTCGACGGGGTCCACGAGGCGGGTGACGGGAGCGCTCCAGCCCTCGCCGCCGCCCTCGGGCACGAGCTGGTGCAAGCTGGTGCCCGTGTCTTCGGGCAGCCCGACCACCACGCCACTCACATGGCGAAGGGTGTCGTAGGCGAGGTCCCCGCGCTGGGGGTTCCAGCCGGCCGCGGCGTCGGCAAGCTCGCGGCGGCGTACGCGGTCCTGGTCAGTGCGACGCGTAGGTGTCATGTGGCAGACCGTAGGGACGGTGGAAGGGCCGAAAATTCCGCCAGGGAATATCCGCAGTTCAGCGCATGGAAATTGGGGGTGCACGCAGGTTGCGTGCACCCCCAATTGACCAACAGGTGAGGCTGGTTCAGGTGTCGATGTGGAAGCGGCTCGCCATGAGTCGCTGCGCCTCCCGAGTCGCGGAGCGTTCAGAGTGAAGGATCTTGCGGAGCGTCGCGCGGGCAACCGGATGGTTGGTGACCAACTCGCGAGCCAACCGCTCAGCCTCGGCCAACTCGGTGAACGCCTTGTCGCGTTGGTTCTCCCACATGTAGGCGCGCGCCAGATCCATGTGATGGTGCCCGCGCCGGGAGTTGGGCAGGGTTGCGATCTGCTGGGGGTTGGCCTGCTCGTTGAGATCCAGGGCGTTGACGTGGTTGCCCATCTCAAGCTCTACCGCAATGCCATGGATGGTGACGTTGCCCGTGCTGAAGTTCAGGTTGTAGCGGTCGAAGGGTCGCTCGGTCAGAGCGTCCATGCGACTCGCGGCTTCTTTGGCGTAGCCGATACGGGCGGCGGTCTCGTCCCGATTCCCGTCTCTGGAAGCGGAAACGGCCGCGCGGAGCTGCGCTGCGCCCCACACGCTCAGGGCAAGCGGGTCACCAGCCTCGTAGGTGTCCTGAATGCCGACCAGGGACTTGTCGCCCAAAGCCAAGGCGTCGTCGTAGTCGGCCGATGCCCACATGCTGGATACGCGTACACCAGCGGCGACGGTCTGCATAAGCGGATCGCCTGAGAGCCGGGCCGCCCACTCCGCCCGCTCGCAGGCCAGGGCCGTCAGCTCGGCATGTCCGAGGGCGTTTGCGGCAGTATGGGCAAACTTGCACAGAACCGCGTACATGGCCCACGCGTCTTCCTGCTCGCTACCGCTGGCGACCTCGGCCAGGGCTCGGCTCTCCCTCAGCAGGTCAGGAACGGACTTCATGACGGCCGTCGACGCAGCGGCATCTCGAAGTCGGGACAAGCGCACCGTTTCCCGCCACAGGTCGGCGGCCGGCCGGGGCGTTCCGACGAATGTGGGGGCCAGGTCGTATCGGCGCAGCTCTCGGACAATGAGCAGGGCGGACTCCTGCCAACGGTTCTCGCCGGTCGGGCGATGGTCGTACGGGCGGCGGATCAGGTCGTTGGGGTGGCAGTGCAGCGCGGCTGCCAGGCGGCTGATCAGTGCGGACCGATCCAGCTCGATGAGCCCCTTCTCCACCTTCGACACCCAGCCCTGGGTCTTCCCTAGGGCCGCGCCGAGGTCGGCCTGAGTCAGGCCCATCATCAGTCGGCGCCGACGAATCCGGCCGCCGATCTCCTCTTGCTCCTCCAGCACGCGGGGCATACTCGTATCCACTCTCCTGGGACGTGAGACCTCACGAAGAGCGTACGGCGCCGGACGCCCCGAGCGATCTGTTCCTGTACCCGCTGCGCGTCAACTCGCCGTCTCTAGCGACTGGTCTACACGGGGCGACCCTGAAGGGTCGACGCGCCGCCCCTTCCCCATGGTGGCCGGGGCGGCGAATCTCTTGCAACTGGCAATTCTCAATCGGCAAGATGGGCAAACAAGATCCCGGCGGACTTCTTGTCGACCGTGCCTTTCGGAATGTCGCTATCGGGCGCCTGCGGATTGCGGATGCCGTACGCGGCCTCTACGTCCCAGACGGCTGGCAGAAGTCTCACCAAGGACGGGGACGACTCCGCGATCATCTATGTCGACCAGGCGCTGATGAGCGTCTTGAAGGTTCAGCGGGAGCGCCAGGAGATGTGGAAGGAGAAGGTTGGCGCAGTCTGGGACGATCACGACCCGATCTTCGCGCGGGACGGATACATGCCCCGCAAAGACGGGATCACCCCCTGCCGAATGTGAGGCATCACTCGCCTGGCTACACAATGGCGCAGTACGGAAAGCACCGGGTGGAGGGGCGCGCAAGCTGGCGGCGGGAACGGCTCAGCGCATCGGTTTGGGGCGGATCGGATGAGCCACCGGACGCGTTGGTCACGCGGTTGGCCATGCGGACGGGGTGGGTACCACAAACCGGCAGGTCAGAGCCTTAGGGAAGGGGAGGGCGGCCGAGGCCGCCACCCCCCACAGGAGAGGCCCCGGCCACCATCCGTCACGGGCTCGTGCGACAAGCCCGTATCCCTGTCAGCGTCCCGAGTGCGTTTTGTGTCACACCTCGCTCCGCGCAGGGATGGTTGCTCGTTGTACAACGCGTGGACGGCGGTGCTTGAAAGCCGTAACGTGCTGATTTGCGCCAGACGTACAGGACAGTGAACGGGTTGGGGACTTTGCTGGGGGACGACGCGGAGCTGACCGCCGCGGTGCTCGCGGCACAGGACGGCGAAGAGAACGCGTTCCGTGCTGTGTACCGCGCCGTGCACCCACGCCTGCTCGGATACGTACGCACGCTCGTCGGCGACGGCGACGCGGAGGACGTGGCGTCCGAGGCCTGGCTGCAGATCGCCCGCGACCTGGACTCCTTCACCGGCGACGCCGACCGCTTCCGCGGCTGGGCCGCGCGCATCGCCCGCAACCGGGCCCTCGACCACATCCGCATGCGCGGCCGCCGCCCCGCCATAGGCGGCGACGACACCGAGCTCACCGGCTGGGCCGCGGACTGTGACACCGCGGGCGCCGCGATGGAGTCCCTGTCCACCGGCAGCGCCATGGCGCTCATCGCCCAGCTGCCCCAGGACCAGGCGGAGGCCGTCGTCCTGCGGGTCGTCGTCGGCCTGGACGCCAAGAGCGCGGCCGAGACCCTCGGCAAGCGGCCCGGCGCGGTACGGACCGCGGCCCACCGCGGTCTGAAGAAGCTGGCCGAGCTGCTCGGCCCGGAGGGCGCGGAGGGCGGCTTCGAGCCGGACTCGGACCACGAGGGGGGCCGGGGCTCGGATCCGGGCGCCCGCGTCGGCCATAATGCCGGTGGCCAGGCACGGGGCGGCAGGGGCGGGAGGGATCTCGATGCCGTACCCGCGCAGCGCGGCCACGGCGGGGGCCTCGTGGAAAAAACCGGTGTGACGCATTCACGTTGGCGGACGCAGAAGGACATGTGATGGCCGACGAGCGCGACAGGTGGCTGGACAAAGCCGCCGCCGACAGACTGCTGCGCGGCGAACCGGTGGAACCTGTGGGTCCGGCCGCCGATCCGCGTGCCCGGAGCGAAGCCGCCCGGCTGCGGGCCGCCCTCGACAGCCTCGCCCCGGCCGCTCCGGCGGCCGGCGAACTGCCCGGCGAGGCCGCCGCGCTGGCCGCCTTCCGCGCGGCGCACGCCGCGGGCGCGCCCGCGTCCTCCGGACTCCCCGCCTCCGGGCCGCCCTCCGCGACGACGGACCGCTCCGGCGAACCCCTGGTAGCCCTCGGCCGCGCCGCTGCCCTGCGGGTGCCCGCACCCCGGCGCACCCGGGCGGTGCGCTTCGGCCTGGCCGCGGCCCTGGCGAGCGTCGCGGTCGGCGGTCTCGCCGCGGCGGCCGCGGCCGGCCTGCTGGACCGGCCCGGGCACGACACCGCGGGTCCGGGTCCCGCGATGTCGGTGAGCGCCGACGGCGACCCGGCCCAGGGCGACGGCGCCGGGGGCTCGACGCTCGACCCGCAGCTGCGGCCCACCCCCCTGCGGGAGGGCTCCGGTCCCACGCTCGTCCCGGGCACCCCGCAGCCTCCCGGTACGGAGGGCTTCACGGGATCCGGCGGCGACACTCAGGGCGGCGGCTCGTCCGGTACGTCCGCCGTCGGCGGCACGGGCGGCGGCGAGCACGGCCGGGACGGCAAGGACGGGGAGAAGGACGGCACGTTCCGTACGGACGGACTGCCGGACGGCTCCGGCGGCGAGAGCACCAGCCGCGACCGCGACCGGGACCGGGAGAACCAGCGCCGGGCGGTGGACCTGTGCCACGACTACCGGGCCGGACACCTCAACGACGACCGGCGCGAGCGGCTGTCCCGCCTGGCCAAGGGCCTGTCGCGCATTCCGTTCTACTGCGAGGCGCTGCTGGACGGCGTCGTCCACGACGACGGGCGCACGAACGGCCCGAGCGCTCCGGCGGACAGCCCCCCGGTCGGCCGGATGCTGAGGGATCCGGCTCCGGTCGCGTCCCGCCTGTAACACTTTTCGAATCCGTGGCGCAGTACATAACGAGCCGACTGGTCATCGGCCGCGCATGAGCCGGGGTTCCCCCCGTACCCCTGGGCTCTGCGCAACCGGCGCGGGCGGGGCACGTTCCCCCGGCCCTGCCCGCGCCTCTGACATTCGGACCACGCGGACCGAGCGGTCCGCGCGGCCCCCGGTCTCACCAGTAGACGACGACCTTGTCGCCGGCCTGCACCTGGTTGAAGACGGCGGCCAGCTTGCCCTTGTCCCGGACGTTCACGCAGCCGTGCGAGGCGCCGGCGTAGCCGCGGGCCGCGAAGTCGGCCGAGTAGTGCACGGCCTGGCCGCCGCTGAAGAACATCGAGTACGGCATGGACGTGTGGTAGAGCGTGGACGTCCACTCCTTCTCCTTGCGGTCCACCTTGAAGACGCCCTCGCGCGTGGGGGTGTTCTCCGAGCCGAAGCGCACGTCCATGGTGGAGATGATCTTGCCGTCGATCATGAAGGCGAGCGTGCGGCTCTCCTTGCTGATGCACATGACCCGGCCCTCCATGCAGCGCGGGTCGGGCGCGTCGGCCTCGTTCACCGTCGGCGGGCGCAGCTCGTCGGCGGTCGGCTTCTTCGTGGCGCCCTGGATCTTCTTCCAGGTGGCCTCGTCGACCGAACCGGTGGGGTTCAGCCCGTTCTTCGACTGGTAGGACTTCACGGCCGCGGTGGTCTTGGTCCCGTAGAAGCCGGTCGGCGCGACCGACATCAGCTTGAGCTGCTTCAGGCGGGCCTGGAGCTCGCGCACCTGCTCGCTGTCGTCGCCGTTGGCCATGACCTGCTTCACCGTCGGCGAAGGAGAGGCGGACGGGGACGCGGAGGCGGAGGCGGAGGCCGACGGGGACGGCGAGGCCGGCTTGTTGTCGGTGGACGGGGAGGATTCGGGGGAGGCGCCCGCCGCGGGCGTAGAGGGGGCCGATGAAGCGGAGCCCGCGGACTCCGACTTCTGCGGCCCACAGGCGGTCGCGGCGAGCGCGACGGCGGTGGCCACCCCGAGCGTGCGGAATATGACTCTCTGGCGGTGCATGAGCTGTCCCCCGATTTCTACGTTGTGTATCTAGGTGATGCCTCGCACGCGTGGAGAGTTGCACTGGGTCCCGGGATGTTGCGCCATTGTGACCAGCAGCCGACCGCAGGCTTACGAAGCGGAACGGTTGTACCAGTCCCGGGCCCGGTTGCTCCACGGAGGTCTTCGTCACATGGCACGCACCGAGAGCGGAATTCCGATCGAACCCGTCTACGGGCCCGCCGACCTGACGGGGTGGATCCCGCGGTTCGAGCTGGGCGCGCCGGGGGATTTCCCCTACACCAGGGGGATTTATCCGACCATGTACACCGGTCGGCCCTGGACCATGCGGCAGTACGCCGGCTTCGGCACGGCCGCCGAGTCCAACGCCCGCTACCGGCAGCTCATCGAGGGCGGCGGGACCGGGCTGTCCGTCGCCTTCGACCTGCCGACGCAGATGGGCCACGACTCCGACGCGCCCCTCGCGCACGGCGAGGTCGGCAAGGTCGGGGTGGCCGTCGACTCCCTCGACGACATGCGGACGCTGTTCGACGGGATCCCCCTCGACCGGGTCTCGACCTCCATGACCATCAACGCGCCCGCGGCGCTGCTCCTGCTGCTCTACCAACTCGTCGCGGAGGAACAGGGCATCTCGGGCGCGCAGCTGACGGGCACGGTCCAGAACGACGTGCTGAAGGAGTACATCGCGCGCGGCACGTACATCTTCCCGCCCGGGCCCTCGCTGCGGCTGACGGCCGACACCTTCCGCTACTGCCGGGCCGAGATCCCCAAGTGGAACACCATCTCCATCTCCGGCTACCACATGGCCGAAGCGGGTGCCTCGCCCGTGCAGGAGGTGGCCTTCACCCTCGCCGACGGCATCGCGTACGTCCGTACGGCCCTCGAAGCCGGGATGGCGGTCGACGAGTTCGCGCCCCGGCTCTCCTTCTTCTTCGTCGCCCGCACCACCCTGCTCGAAGAGGTCGCGAAGTTCCGCGCGGCCCGGCGGATCTGGGCCCGGGTCATGCGCGAGGAGTTCGGCGCGCGGGACCCGAAGTCGCTGATGCTGCGCTTCCACACCCAGACGGCCGGGGTCCAGCTGACCGCGCAGCAGCCCGAGCTGAACCTCGTACGGGTGGCCGTGCAGGCGCTGGCCGCCGTACTGGGCGGCACGCAGTCGCTGCACACCAACTCCTTCGACGAGGCGATCGCGCTGCCCACCGAGAAGTCGGCCCGCCTCGCGCTGCGCACCCAGCAGGTCCTCGCGTACGAGACGGACGTGCCGCACACCGTGGACCCCTTCGCCGGGTCGTACGCGGTGGAGCGGATGACGGACGACCTGGAGGCGGCCGCGCTCGACCTGATGGGGCAGGTCGAGGCCCGGGGCGGTGCGGTGGCCGCGATCGAGGCCGGGTTCCAGAAGGCGGAGATCGAGCGCAACGCCTACCGCATCGCGCGGGAGACCGACGGCGGGGAGCGGGTGGTGGTCGGGGTCAACCGCTTCGCCCTGGAGCGGGAGGAGCCGTACGAGCCGCTGCGCGTGGACCCCGAGATCGAGGCGCGGCAGTGCGCGGCGCTGGTCCGGCTGCGCGCGGAGCGGGACGCGGAGGCGGTGGGGGCGGCGCTGGCCCGGCTGCGGGAGGCGGCCGCGGAGCCGTCGGTGAACGTGCTCTATCCGATGAAGGAGGCGCTGCGGGCGCGGGCGACGGTGGGGGAGGTGTGCGGGGCGCTGCGCGAGGTGTGGGGCACCTACACCCCGGCCGATTCCACCTGGTGACACCTCCCTTCTGACAGGTGCGTCCTTATGGGACACTCCTGCGCATGCTGGGTGTGACAGATCTTCCGACTTATCTCGCCGGCCTGGTGCTGATCGTTCTGCTGCCGGGGCCGAACTCGCTCTATGTGCTGTCCGTCGCCGCGCGCCGCGGGGTGAAGGAGGGCTACAAGGCCGCCTGCGGGGTGTTCACCGGGGACACCGTGCTGATGGTGCTGACCGCGGCGGGCGCGGGGGCGCTGCTCCAGGCGAGCCCGCTGCTGTTCACCGTGGTGAAGTTCCTCGGCGCCGGCTACCTGGCGTGGCTGGCCGTGGGGATGATGCGGGCCGCCTGGGGGATGTGGCGGAACCGCAAGGCGCGGCAGGAGGAGCTGCTCACCGGCGCGGAGCCGGCCGGCGGCCTGGAGCGGCCGTACCGGCGGGCGCTGGTGGTGAGCCTGTTCAACCCGAAGGCGATCCTGTTCCTGCTGTCCTTCTTCGTGCAGTTCGTGGACCCCGGCTACGCCTACCCCGCGCTGTCGTTCCTGCTGCTGGGCACGCTGTCCCAGCTGGCGAGCTTCCTCTACCTGTCCACGCTGATCTTCACCGGGACCCGGCTGTCCGCCGCGTTCCGCCGCCGCAAGCGGCTGTCGGCCGGGGCCACCTCGGCGGCGGGCGTGCTGTTCCTCGGGTTCGCGGCCAAGCTCGCCGTCAGCTGAGGCCGGGGGCCCGGCCCGGCCGGGCCCCCGGCCTCAGCGCAGGACGCGGCGCAGCCGGCGGGCCATGCGCCGCACCGCCCGGCTGCGGGGCAGGAACGACAGCTGGGCGGGGATGCCGCCCGGCAGCCCGAGCGCGGTGAGCCGGCGGCGGGTGAAGTACCGCCAGGTGCGGCCGGTCAGGTGCCGGGACAGGTAGGCCTCGGCCGCCGGCCGCCGGGCGGCGAGGATCTGCGGCTGCATGGTGAACCCGACCGCCGTCAGCAGCCCGGCCGGCTCCGCGCGGACGTGCTCGGGCGTCGGGGGAGTCCAGGCGCGCACGGCGTCCGCGTCGGCCAGGTCGGGGAGCAGGGCGTCCACCAGGGCCAGCGGTACGCGGTTGCTGTTGGGGTACGGGGTGAGGCGGGCCAGTATGGCGTCCGTGCCGGTCCGCGCCACCGGGAGCCCGTACAGCGTGGCGGCGGTCAGCAGGCCGGTGGAGAAGCAGCCGACGACCAGGGCCGGGCGCAGCCGCTGGTAGAGGGTCTCGGCCAGGAACGGAGTGTCGACCACCGTCATCCGGGCGCCGAGCCGCCCGGCCTCCTCCTCCGCGCGGCGGGAGTAGGCGACCGGGGCGCTGGGGTGCGGTTTGAAGACCAGCTCGGTGTGGCCCAGGGCGTGGGCGCCGCGGACCATCGAGACGTGCAGCTCCTCCTCCTGCTCGGGGGTCATGAGGTCGAGCGCCGACAGGTACTGGCCGAGCAGGAGGGCGGGGGACTCCCCGATGCCGTCCAGGGCGGTGTCCTGCGAGGGCAGCTCCGCCAGCACCTTCAGGAACGCCTCCGACGGCACCAGTTCGACCCGCACCCCGAACTCGGTCAGGAGCAGCGGCTCCAGCCCGGGTACCAGGTCCAGGTGCAGGACGCGGCGCACGCGCATCCCGAGCTGCGGGTCGAGGCGGATGCGCGTGGGGCCGTAGCTCATCAGGCCGTCGGCGTACACGTCGACGGCGGCGCCGGGGAAGATCCGGCACAGGGCCTGGGCGGGCGGCACCTGGAGGGACTCCACGATCAGTTCGACGCGGTCCTCGCCGAGGCCCCACAGGGCGCGCAGCTGCCGTTCCCACAGCGGGACGTCCTCCGCGCGCGGGTTCCAGGTGCTCGGGTGCTGCGGCTCGATGACCCGGTTCCAGTCGAGGACCTCGTCGAAGCGGGGGCGCAGGGCGTCGAATCCGGGCATGTCCGCCACCCCGGGGCTGACCTCGGCGGTGACGGAGTGGTTGCTGGTCAGCAGGATCCGGCGGGCGGAGGGCGGGAAGACGCCGGCGTCGATGCCGGCGGCGAGGGTGGCGGCTCCGTAGAGGGTGGAGGCCAGGAAGAGCTGGGTGGGCATCAGGCGTTCGCCCCCGGGGCGGTCGTGCGGCGGCGGCCGCGCACACGGCGCAGCAGGGTGGAGCGCTCCACGTCCATCGAGTCCAGGACCAGGTCGAGCACGTCCTGCGGCATGCGGCCGAGCGCGTCCGTGCTCATGGAGCGGAGTTTTCTGGCCACGTCCGGTTCGAACCTCTCGATGGATCCGAAATGATGCGCGATAATCGCGCAATATGTTCGGACGGCTTTCGGGAGCAGCAGGTCGGATTCTACGTCCGCCGCGGTATCCGAGAGCACTTGATCAAATGCGCGAATGAAATCGAGCTGCCGTTCGTCGCCGATCTGCGTCAATGAGGTGGCAACCCCGCGCCGGTAGAAGATTCCGGGCATTCCGACCGCGGCGAAGGATTCCGCCTCCCGGTGCAGCCGCCAGATCCACGGCCGGTCCTCCGCGGTCCGCAGGCCGTGGGTGAAGTGCAGCAGCCCGCGGTCCAGCAGCCGCCGGTGGTACATCCCGGCCCAGGCGTACGGGTAGTCCACCGAGGTGGCCCGGTCGGCGGGCAGGATCGCGGTGCGCGGATCGGCGACGACCGCCTCCGGGCCGTACGGGACGCGCTGCACGGTCCTCGACCTGCCGGTGCACTTCACATGGTCGGTGCGGACGAAATCGCAGTTCAGGGCCTCTATGGCGGTCAGGGTGCGGGCCAGGTGGCCCGGGGCCAGCCAGTCGTCCCCGTCCAGGAAGGCGAGGTACTCGCCGCTCGCCGCGTCCAGACCGGTGTTCCGGGCGGTGGCCAGGCCGCCGTTGCGCTCGTGTCTGAGGAGCACCGCCCCGGGCAGCTCGCGCACCGCCCGCTCGAGCAGGCCGGGGGTCCCGTCCGTCGAACAGTCGTCGACGAGCAGGAATTCGAAATCGTCCCGGGCATTGAGTTCGAGACTCTTCAGGGCATCTGGTGCATATGTCTGCACGTTGTAGAACGGCACGACAACAGAGAGCTTGGGCACCCGTGAGACATTAGGACGCCGCCCGGCATTCACTGTGACCCCGACTCGGATTCCACGTGAACGGCGTGCGGCGGGCGCGTTAACCCGCGCGCTTTCGCATTCCGTCGACGCGTTGTTAACCCGCTGTTGTGCGTTCGTTGGGCCGATCACCGAATTTGCGGAATAGCTTCTGCCGCGTGCCAGAACGCAAACGCGTCGCCGTTATCGCCGATTCCGACACGCGATGGAAATGGGGCGCACTCACCGCCCGCCGTCTCGTGCCCGACCACCAGCTCGCCGGATTCCTGCTGCGCGGACGTGCCACACCCACCGCGCGCCAGCTCGGCGAAGTGGGTGTCCAGGGTGACCGGCCGACCGAGGTGACCTGCGCGGAGTTCCTGACCGAGATCGGCCGGGAGCGCTACGACGTGGTCGTCCTCGCCCTCGTCGGCGGGGCCGTCCAGGCCGTCCTGCACGGGGCCCGCGCCCTGTGGCCCGAGCCGGCCGGCCGCCCCGTCCTCGTCACCGGGTACGTGGGCGTCGTATACGAGAAGCTCGCCGACGGCCTGCTGCTGCGGCACGGCGCCGACCTCGTGCTGGCCAACTCCCGCCACGACGCGGAGCGGTTCCGGGCCGTGTACGAGGGGGTCGGCGCGGACGCGGGCGCCGTCACCGAGACCGCACTGCCCTTCCTCGGCGGGGCGCCGTACGAGCCGGCCGGACCGCGGACCCACACGGTCGTCTTCGCCGTCCAGCCCTCCGTGCCCGACAGCCGCGCCGACCGCACCTACCTGCTGGAGCGGGCCGCCGGGCACGCGCGGCTGCACCCGGACCGCGAGGTGCTGATCAAGCTGCGCAGCCGCCCCGGCGAGCACACCACGCACCTGGAGGAGCAGCCCTACCAGCGGCTCGCCGCCAAGCTCCCCGGCGGCCTCCCGCCCAACTGCCGCCTGGTGTACGGGAACATGGGCGAGGTCCTGGACGGCACCGACCTGCTGGTCACCGTCTCCTCCACCGCCGCCCTGGAGTCCCTGCACCGCTCCATCCCGACGGCCGTCCTCACCGACCTCGGCATCCGCGAAGCCCTCGGCAACCACCACTTCCTGGGCTCCGGCTGCCTGGCCTCCTGGGACCAGCTCGACGCCGGACTGCTCCCGCGGGCCGACGCGGACTGGCTGGCGGCCCAGGGCGTCACCGGAGCCGGGGACCCGTACGCGGCCGCCCGGGCGAAGGTCGCCGCGCTGCTGGCCGAGCCCGTCCTGCCGGCGCCCGACCCGTACTACACGCTCACCACCGCACCCCGGTACCTGCCCGGGATCCTCGCCCGGCAGCACCTCGCGCCCGACGGCACCCCGCTGCCCGGCGCGGTGCGCGAGACGGCGGGACAGTCCCGCCTGCGCCGCAGGCTCCGCGCCCATCTGCGCGACGCCGCCCGCGGGGCCTACCGGCACGGAGTGCAGCGCGTGGCCCCCGTGATCCGCCGGATGGGGGAGCTGTGAGCCCCCGCGTCCTCGCCGTCATCCCGGCGCGCGGCGGCTCCAAGGGGGTCCCCGGCAAGAACCTCGCCGAGGTCGCCGGCACCCCGCTCGTCGCCCGCGCCGTCCGGGCCTGCCTCGCCGCGCCGACCGTCACCGACGTGGTGGTCTCCACCGACGCCGCCGGCATCGCGGCCGCGGCCCGCGCCGCGGGCGCCGGCGTGATCACCCGCCCCACCGCGATCTCCGGCGACACCGCGAGCAGCGAGGCCGCCCTCCTGCACGCCCTCACCGCCTTCGAGGAACTGCACTCCGTGTCCGTGGACGTGGTCCTCCTCGTCCAGTGCACCAGCCCCTTCCTGGCCGCCTCCGACGTCGAGGCGGTCGCCGCGGCCGTCGCCTCCGGCGCCGCCGACTCGGCCCTGACCGCGGCCCCCTTCCACGGCTTCCTCTGGCGCGAGGACCCCGACGGCTTCGGCACCGGGGTCAACCACGAGACGACGTACCGCCCCCGGCGCCAGGACCGGCCCCAGGACCTGCTGGAGACCGGCGCCGCCTACGCCATGGACGCCGCCGGCTTCCGCACCGCCCGCCACCGCTTCTTCGGACGCACGCTCCCCGTCGCCACCGACCCCGCGCGGGTCCTGGAGATCGACGACCCGCACGACCTGGAGCGCGCCCGCCTGCTCGCCCCCCTCCTCGACGTACGACCCGACCCGCAGCGCACACCCCACGCGGCACCCGGCACACCCGCCACACCCGCCACACCCCACGCCACACCCCACGCCGCACCCGAAACACCCGCTCTCGTACCCCCGCACCGAAGGACGTCACCTGTCATGACCGCCTCCCCCAACACCCGCCTCCGTACCTTCGGATCGCGCACTGCGGGCCCCGGCCGGCCCGTGTACGTCGTCGGCGAGATCGGCATCAACCACAACGGCGACCTCGGCAACGCCTTCGCCCTGATCGACGCCGCCGCCGAAGCCGGCTGCGACGCCGTGAAGTTCCAGAAGCGCACCCCCGAGATCTGCACCCCCCGCGACCAGTGGGACATCGAGCGCGACACCCCCTGGGGCCGCATGACCTACATCGACTACCGCCACAAGGTGGAGTTCGGCGAGGACGAGTACCGCGCCATCGACGAGCACTGCGCCACCCGCGGCATCGACTGGTTCGCCTCCCCGTGGGACACCGAGGCCGTCGCCTTCCTGGAGAAGTTCGACCTCCCCGCCCACAAGGTGGCCTCCGCCTCGCTGACCGACGACGAGCTGCTGCGCGCCCTGCGCGCCACCGGCCGCACCGTCGTCCTGTCCACCGGCATGTCCACGCAGAAGCAGATCCGCCACGCGGTGGAGGTGCTCGGCAGCGACAACATCCTTCTCTGTCACGCCACTTCGACGTACCCGGCCAAGGCCGAGGAGCTCAACCTGCGGGTCATCAACACCCTCCAGGAGGAGTACCCCAACGTCCCGATCGGCTACTCCGGCCACGAGACGGGCCTGCAGACCACGCTGGCCGCCGTTGCCCTCGGCGCCACCTTCGTCGAGCGCCACATCACCCTCGACCGCGCGATGTGGGGCTCCGACCAGGCCGCCTCCGTCGAGCCCGGCGGCCTCACCCGCCTGGTCCGCGACATCCGCACCATCGAGACCGCCCTGGGCGACGGAGTCAAGCGCGTCTACGAGTCCGAGCTCGGCCCCATGAAGAAGCTCCGCCGCGTGCAGGGTGAGCTCGCGGCCGTCTGACCTGCGGTCCGCCCCGCGGTCCACCCTGAGATGAGGAGTACGCGGTGACCCCTTCCGGCCCCACGCTGGCTTTCGTCGAGAGTCCGGTCCAACTGCTCAACGTGCTGGAGTGGATCCACGCGCGCGCCGCCGCCCCGGCGGACGGCCGTCCGCTGCTCGACGGCGTTCCCAGCCAGGTCCGCAGCGCGGGGCCGGTGCGGATCGTCGTACTGCCGCCCACCGACCCCATGTCCCGCGGCCAGCTGCGCCGGATGGCCGCGCTCGCCCGCGACGAGGGGCACGAGGTCCGCTGGCAGGAGGCCCGCGGCGGCCGGCTCGCACCGCTGAAGGCGCTCGCCGCCCTGGCGGGCGACGTCCGCGCGGCGCACACGGTCGTCGTGGGCGACCCCTTCTCCCGCTACGTCCAGCTGCTGCTCACCCTGGTACGGGCCGAGCGGCTCGTGGTGGTCGACGACGGCACCGCCACCATGGAGTTCATCGCCCAGACCGCCCGCGGCGAGCGCCTGGTGCGCTGGCACCGGGTCGGCGGCGGCGGGCTCGCGGGCCGGGTGCGCGAACTGGCGTACGCACCGGTCTCGGCGACCGCCCGGCGCCGCTTCACGGCCGCCGAGGCCACCGGCACAAAAGCAGCCCGGCACGTCGAGGTGTTCACCTCGATGCCCGTGACCGCCCACGGCGCCATGACGCTGCGGATCAACGACTTCGCCTGGACCCGGGCCCGCTTCGGCCCGCCGCGCCTGACCAAGGGCACCGACCTGGTCGGCACCTCGCTCGTGGAGACGGGCGTGGTGGACCCGGCCTGCTACCTGGACGCGGTGCGCACCCTGACCCGTGTGCACGGCGCCACCCGCTACTTCGCGCACCGCCGGGAGTCCCCGGAGAAGCTGCGCACGCTGAGCGAGGCGACCGGGCTGGAGATCGTACGTCCCGACCTGCCGCTGGAGCTGATCGCACGGCGCGGTCCGGTCGGCCGCACCATCGTCAGCTTTCCGTCCACCGTCGTCCACACCCTGCCGTACGCGCTCACCGGCACCGGTGTGACCGTGGCCGTATGCGATATCGACCCCGACTGGCTCACCGGGTCCGCCTCGCCGCGCGCCCGCGGCTTCCTCGCGGGGGTCACCGACAGCGCCCGTGATGTGCGCAGACTGCCCGCTCAGGCCGCTCCCGCGGCCGGATGAGCGGGCGAGTGTACCCCCGGGCGCATCCGGTCATGCGTCCAGAGGCCGGGTTTCTTTCCCCTAACGGCATGAACTTTTCGTGATCCTCAGCCAGTTGGGCCATTGGTGCGCCTACCCTTCAACAGGTGAACCAGTTGATGTCCCGCGAGTCCCAGACCGCCCAGCCCGCCGTGTCCGAGCGGCCCGAGCTGCCCGGCAAGCTTCCGGACCACCTGCGTGCCGAACTGATCGCCTTCCGCCGGGACTTGCACATGCACCCGGAGCTCGGACACCAGGAATTCCGCACCACGGCGGCGATCAAGGCCCGGCTCGAGAAAGCCGGCCTGCGCCCACGGGTGCTGAAGTCCGGAACCGGCCTGATCTGTGACGTGGGGACCTGGGAGTCAGAAGGGGCGCGCAGCTCGTTTGAGGGTGGTGGTGGGCGACGGGCGGGCGTGCGGCCGATGCTGGCCCTGCGCGCGGACATCGACGCCCTGCCCATCCCGGATGCCAAGACGCACGTCTCGTACCGCTCGACCTTCCCGGACCGCGCCCACGCCTGCGGGCACGACGTGCACACCGCGATCGTGCTCGGCGCCGGACTGGTCCTCGCCGAGCTCGACCGCCAGGGCCTGCTGCCCCGTCCCGTGCGCCTGCTCTTCCAGCCCGCCGAGGAGGTGCTCCCGGGCGGGGCGACCGAGGCCATCGAGTCCGGGGTGCTGGACGGCGTGGGCAAGATGATCGCCGTGCACTGCGACCCCCGGGTCGACGCCGGGCGGATCGGGCTGCGGCCGGGCCCCATCACCTCCGCCTGCGACCGGCTGGAGGTCACCCTCTCCGGCTCCGGCGGGCACACCGCGCGCCCGCACCTGACCACCGACCTGGTGACGGCCGCAGCCCGGGTGGCCGTGGACGTCCCGGCGCTGCTGACCCGGCGGATGGACGCGCGCTCGGGGATGTCGGTCACCTGGGGCCGGATCGAGGCCGGGCACGCCTGCAACGTCATCCCGATGCACGCCGAGCTGTCCGGAACCGTACGGTGCCTGGACCTGAACGCCTGGCACGAGGCGCCGGACATGATCCACGCGGCCATCGACGAGGTCGCGACGATGCACGGGGCCAAGTTCGAGATCAACCACGTGCGCGGGGTGCCCCCGGTCGTCAACGACCCGGTGGTCACCGAACTGCTCCGCGAGGCGATGACGGTCCGCTGTGGCGCGGGGTCGGTCGAGGACACCGAGCAGAGCCTGGGCGGCGAGGACTTCTCCTGGTACCTGGAGCACGTCCCGGGTGCCATGGCCCGCCTCGGCGTCCGCCGGCCCGGGGACACCGCCAAGCACGACCTGCACCGGGGCGACTTCGATGTGGACGAGTCCGCGATCGCCGTCGGCGTCGAGTTCTTCACGGCCGCGGCGCTGCTGGACGCGCGGCGTGCGGGGGTCGTCAGGTAACGGCCGTGAGCACGTCACCCGGGCTTCCGGTACAGCATCCGCACTGATCGCGGCGGAGGTGTCCAGCCCTTGGTACACAAGGGCTGGGCACAAGACCAGTTACCGATTGGTCACTGTCCGGTTCGCGACGATCCGATAACGACTCATGAACGGGCCTTTAACTGACATCTACGCGCGTTACGATCGCCGCGAAACCAGCGCCGGTCGTGGCGCTTCGGTCAGGTTTTGAAGGAGCCTCCCCTTGCGCCGGATCACCAGGATCGCCACCGTGGGCCTCGCGTCCGCCGCGCTGGCCCTCTCGGCCACCGCCTGTGGCGGTAAGAAGTCGTCGGACACCGGATCTTCGGACTCGAAGGAAGCCAGCGCCGCCATCGCGTACGACATCGGTGGCCGCGGCGACCAGTCGTTCAACGATGCCGCGTACGCCGGCCTGCAGAAGGCCGAGTCGGAGCTGAAGATCAAGGGCGCCGAGGCGGAGCCCACCGACGGCGAGGGCGAGGCCGACAAGGTCCAGCGCCTCACCGAGCTCGCCCGCAAGGGCAACAACCCGGTCATCGGCGTCGGTTTCGCGTACGCCCCGGCCATCAAGAAGGTCGCGCCGAAGTTCCCGGACACCACGTTCGGCATCATCGACGACACCTCGGTGACCGGCCCGAACATCGCCAACCTCGTCTTCAACGAGGAGCAGGGCTCCTACCTGGCCGGCGTCGCCGCCGCCAAGGTCTCCAAGACCGGCACGGTCGGCTTCATCGGCGGTGTCGAGGTTCCGCTGATCAAGAAGTTCGAGGCGGGCTTCACGCAGGGCGTCAAGGACACCAACCCGAACGCCAAGGTGCTGTCCCAGTACCTGACCCAGCCGCCGAACTTCGACGGTTTCGCCAAGCCCGACCTCGGCAAGGCCGCCGCGCAGGGTCAGCTCGACGCGGGCGCCGACGTGGTCTACGCCGCCGCCGGTCTGGCCGGCTCCGGTGCCATCGAGGCCGCCTCGGCCAAGGGCAAGTGGGCCATCGGCGTCGACTCCGACCAGTACAACCAGGCGGGTCTGGCGAAGTACAAGGACGCGATCCTGACCTCGGTCACCAAGGACGTCGCGGACTCCGTCTTCGACCTGATCAAGTCGGTCAAGGACGGCAAGCCGACCACCGGTGAGATCCGCTACGGCCTGGACAAGAACGGCGTCGGCCTGGCCGACTCCAACCCGAAGTACAAGGAGATGACCGACGTCATCGCCGCGGTGGAGAAGGCCAAGGCCGACATCATCGCCAAGAAGATCAACGTCAAGACCGCGCCGTAAGGCCTTTCCTGACAGGTAGTTCTGGTCTCCGGGGTCCGGGAAGCGGTCTCTATCGCTCCCGGGCCCCGAGCCGTGTTCCGTGTCGCTTGTGGCCGGTCGGCCTCAAGTTTTCACTTCCGACAGTGCTACGCGCGTAGAAGCATCGTGGACGCGATACTTTCACTCCCCGCCCTGTCCCCCTGCCTCCCGCTCCTTCCGCGCCAAGGAGAGTGCGTCATCAACGCGTCCAGCCCGCCCCCCGCCGTAGAACTGCACGGCATCACCAAGCGCTTCCCCGGCGTCGTCGCCAACAAGGACATCGCGATCACCGTCCGCAAGGGCACGGTCCATGCCTTGATCGGCGAGAACGGCGCCGGCAAGTCGACCCTGATGAAGATCCTCTACGGCATGCAGAAGCCGGACGAGGGCACCATCGCCATCGACGGGGAGCAGGTCTCCTTCAGCAGCCCCGGCGACGCCATCGCCCGCGGCATCGGCATGGTCCACCAGCACTTCATGCTCGCCGACAACCTCACCGTCCTGGAGAACGTGGTTCTCGGCGGCGAGAAGCTGTACGGCATCGGTGCCAAGGCCCGTAAGAAGATCCAGGAGATCTCGGACGCCTACGGCCTCGGCGTGCGTCCCGACGCCCTGGTCGAGGACCTGGGCGTCGCCGACCGCCAGCGCGTGGAGATCCTCAAGGTCCTCTACCGCGGCGCCAAGATCCTCATCCTCGACGAGCCGACCGCCGTGCTCGTGCCGCAGGAAGTGGACGCGCTCTTCGACAACCTGCGCGAGCTCAAGGCAGAGGGCCTGACGGTCATCTTCATCTCGCACAAGCTGGGCGAGGTGCTGAAGGTCGCCGACGACATCACGGTCATCCGGCGCGGCACCACGGTCGGCACCGCCGACCCGAGGACGGCCACCACCAAGCAGCTCGCCGAGCTGATGGTCGGCGCCGAACTCCCCTCGCCCGAGACCCGCGAGTCCACGGTCACCACCACGCCGATGCTGGAGGTCAGGGGCCTGACCCTGGCCGAGACGGGGGTCCCGACCGCGCCCGTGGCGATGACCCCGGCCGACGGTGCGACCGACGACACGTACGTGCACGAGAACGTGCCCGTGGGCCGGCTGGTGCTGAACGACGTCACCTTCACCATCCACAAGGGCGAGGTCCTCGGCATCGCCGGTGTCGAAGGCAACGGCCAGACCGAGCTGATCGAAGCGCTGATGGGCATGAACACCCCCGACGCGGGCGTGGTCAGGCTGGACGGCGCGGACATCACGAGCGAGCCGGTGCGCAAGCGCCGCGTGGCCGGCATCGGCTACATCCCCGAGGACCGGCACCGGCACGGCCTGCTGCTGGAGTCCCCGCTGTGGGAGAACCGCATCCTGGGCCACGTCACCGAGGCGCCCAACTCCAAGCGCGGCATCCTCGACATCAAGGCGGCCCGCAAGGACACCGAGCGGATCGTGCGCGAGTACGACGTCCGCACGCCCGGCATCGAGGTCACCGCGGCCTCGCTCTCCGGCGGCAACCAGCAGAAGCTGATCGTCGGCCGCGAGATGAGCCACAACCCGAAGTTCCTGATCGCCGCCCACCCCACCCGCGGTGTGGACGTCGGCGCGCAGGCGCAGATCTGGGACGCGATCCGCGAGGCCCGCCGCGAGGGCCTGGCCGTCCTGCTCATCTCCGCGGACCTGGACGAGCTCATCGGCCTGTCCGACACCCTGCGGGTGATCTACCGCGGCCGCCTGGTCGCGGACGCCGACCCCGCGACCGTCACCCCGGAGGAGCTCGGCACCGCCATGACCGGCGCCGCCTCGGGGCACCTGGAAGCAACCGACAACCACTCCGCCGCCGGTACCGAGCCCGGTACCGATGCACCGGAGGACGAGGCCCGATGAAGAAATTCGACAAGGACCGGCTGCTCCTCGGCTTGGCCGGGCCCGTGCTCGCCCTGGTCAGCGCCTTCCTGCTGACCGTGATCGTGCTGGCGGCGACGGGCATCGACCCGATCGAGCCGCTGCGCCTGATGGTGGAGAACGCCGGCTACGAGGACGTCCAGGTCCTCATCGTGAACCAGGCCGGCACGTACTACCTGGCCGCCCTGGCCGTGGCCATCGGGTTCAGGATGAACCTGTTCAACATCGGCGTCGACGGCCAGTACCGCCTCGCGGCGATGCTCTCCGCCGTGGTCGGTACGGCCGTGGTCCTGCCCGGCCCGCTGCACCTGCTGCTGATCATCCTCGTGGCGATGCTCGTCGGTGCCTTCTGGTCCGGCATCGCCGGTGTCCTCAAGGCCAAGCGCGGGGTCAGCGAGGTCGTCTCCACGATCATGCTGAACGCCATCGCGACCAGCCTGATCGCCTGGCTGATGCTGCCGAAGAACCTCGGCGTCCAGCTCGAGGGCTCCAACGACCTCACGACCGGCGACATCGCCGAGTCGGGCTGGTTCCCGGCGGTCTCCCTCGGCGACGGGCTGGAGATCTACGGCTTCACCTTCGTGGCCTTCGCCCTCGGCATCGTCTACTGGTTCGTGCTCAACCGGACCCGCTTCGGCTTCGACCTGCGCGCCACCGGCGCCAGCGAGTCCGCCGCGCAGGCCTCCGGCGTCGACGCCAAGAAGATGATCATCACCTCGATGCTCATCTCCGGCGCGGTCGCCGGCCTCGCCGGCATGCCGCAGCTGCTCGGCGAGACGCACACCTACAACCTGGCCTTCCCGGTCGGTGTCGGCTTCACCGGCATCACCATCGCGCTGCTCGGCCGCAACAGCCCGGTCGGCATCCTCTTCGCCGCGTTCCTGATGGCCTTCATCGACAAGGCCTCGGCCTCGCTCGACCAGGCCGGCTACGCGAAGGAGATCGGCACGATCATGAAGGGCCTGATCGTCATCGCGGTCGTCGTCTCGTACGAACTCGTCCGCCGCTACGGCATCCGGCGCCAGCAGCAGAAGGTCGGCGAGGAGCTCGCCGCCGGGCACGCCATCAAGACCGACAAGGAGGTCGCGGCGTGAGCACCAGCACTGTCTCCGCGACGGCCGCCGCCCCGAAGAAGTCCGGCGGCCGCAAGAAGCTCACCCTGCCCTGGATCATGCTGATCATCGCGGGCGGCCTCGCGCTGGTCTCGCTGGTCCGCCTGATCAGCGGGGCCAACGACCTGACCTCGGTCGGCCAGGTATCCGGCGCCCTGTCCCTCGCCGTCCCGATCGGCCTCGCCGGCCTCGGCGGCCTGTGGGCCGAGCGCGCGGGCGTCGTCAACATCGGCCTCGAGGGCATGATGATCCTCGGCACCTGGTTCGGTGCCTGGGCCGGCTACCAGTGGGGTCCCTGGACCGGTGTGCTCGTCGGCATCGCCGGCGGCGCCCTCGGCGGCCTGCTGCACGCGATCATCACCGTGACGTTCAACGTCAACCACATCGTCTCCGGTGTGGCCATCAACATCCTGGCGCTGGGATTCACCCAGTACCTGTCGAACTTCACCTTCGCCGAGGCCCCGGGTGGCTCCTCCAAGCAGTCCCCGCAGGTCGAGCCGATCTACAAGATCACCGTGCCGGGGCTGTCCGACTGGATGTCCGATCTCCAGGGCAAGCACTGGTTCTTCGTCTCGGACCTCGCCGGCGTCATCGGCGGCCTGGTCACCGAGCTCTCGCTGCTGACCGTCGTCGCCCTGCTGCTCATCCCGGGCACCTGGTGGGTGCTGTGGCGGACCACCTTCGGCCTGCGGCTGCGCTCCTGCGGTGAGAACCCCATCGCGGCGGAGTCCCTCGGCGTCAACGTCTACAAGTACAAGTACATCGCCGTGATCGTCTCGGGCGCCCTGGCGGGCCTCGGCGGCGTGTACCTGTCCGAGGTCGCCAGCCCCATCTACCAGGAGGGCCAGACCGGCGGCCGCGGCTACATCGGCCTCGCCGCCATGATCTTCGGCAACTGGATGCCGGGCGGCATGGCGCTGGGCGCGGGCCTGTTCGGCTTCATCGACAGCCTCAAGCTGCGCGGTGGCGCGACGAACGTCCACGCGATGCTGCTGCTGATCGCGATCCTGCTGGTGCTGGTCTGCGTCTGGCAGCTGTACAAGAAGAAGCACCTCCAGGCCGGCATCTCGGCGGTCTGCGCCGCGCTGCTGTTCCTCTGGTACGCGGTCACCGACTCGGTGCCCAGCCAGTTCGTGGACGCCGCCCCGTACGTGACCACCCTGCTGGTCCTCGCACTGTCGGCGCAGCGGCTGCGGATGCCGAAGGCGGACGGCATGCCGTACCGCAAGGGCCAGGGCAAGTGACAAGCGCGCCCACCGTCGACTGGGAGGCCCTGCGCGAGGCCGCCCGGGACGCCATGTCCCGGGCCTACGCCCCGTACTCGGGCTTCCCGGTCGGTGTCGCGGCCCTGGTCGAGGACGGCAGGACCGTCGTCGGCTGCAACGTCGAGAACGCGAGCTACGGACTCAGCCTGTGCGCCGAGTGCGGCCTGGTGTCCTCCCTCCAGGCCACGGGCGGCGGCCGGCTGACGCACTTCACCTGCGTCGACGGCCGGGGCGAGATCCTCGTCCCGTGCGGCCGGTGCCGGCAGCTGCTCTTCGAGTTCGGCGGACCGGAACTGCTGGTGGAGACCCCGAAGGGGATCCTCCCGCTGGCGGAGATGTTGCCGCAGGCCTTCGGGCCGGACCACTTGAGATAGCCGTGCCGACGGCCCTCCGCCCTGCCGGGCGGAGGGCCGTCGTACTTCCGCAAACCCCTCTCTCTATGCGCGTAGAAGGAAGCACCACATGGACGTCATCTCCGTCATCCGGACCAAGCGGGACCGCGGTGAGCTGAGCCCCGAGCAGATCGACTGGGTCATCGACGCGTACACCCGCGGTGTCGTCGCCGACGAGCAGATGTCGGCGCTGGCGATGGCCATCCTGCTCAACGGGATGAACCGGACCGAGATCGCCCGCTGGACGGCGGCGATGATCGCCTCCGGCGAGCGCATGAACTTCGACTCCCTCTCCCGCCCCACCGCCGACAAGCACTCCACCGGCGGTGTCGGCGACAAGATCACGCTGCCGCTGGCCCCGCTCGTCGCCGCGTGCGGCGCGGCCGTGCCGCAGCTGTCCGGCCGCGGGCTCGGCCACACCGGCGGCACCCTGGACAAGCTGGAGTCCATCCCCGGCTGGCGCGCGCTGCTGTCCAACGAGGAGATGCTGCACGTCCTGGACACCACCGGCGCGGTCATCTGCGCGGCGGGCGACGGCCTGGCCCCGGCGGACAAGAAGCTCTACGCCCTGCGCGACGTGACCGGCACGGTCGAGGCCATCCCGCTGATCGCCTCCTCGATCATGTCGAAGAAGATCGCCGAGGGCACCGGCTCGCTCGTCCTCGACGTCAAGGTCGGCAGCGGCGCCTTCATGAAGAACATCGAGGACGCGCGCGAGCTGGCGCGGACCATGGTGGGCCTGGGCACCGACTCGGGCGTCAAGACCGTCGCCCTGCTCACCGACATGTCGACCCCGCTCGGCCTGACAGCCGGAAACGCGCTGGAGGTCCGCGAGTCGGTGGAGGTCCTCGCGGGCGGCGGCCCGGCGGACGTGGTCGAGCTGACCATCGCCCTGGCCAAGGAGATGCTGGACGCCGCGGGCATCAAGGACGCCGACCCGGCGAAGGCCCTGGCCGACGGCTCCGCGATGGACCACTGGCGCCGGATGATCGCGGCCCAGGGCGGCGACCCGGACGCGGCCCTGCCCGTGGCCCGCGAGCAGCATGTGGTCACCGCCTCCGCCTCCGGCGTCCTGACCCGCCTCGACGCGTACGCGGTGGGCGTCGGCGCCTGGCGTCTGGGCGCGGGCCGCGCCCGCAAGGAGGACCCGGTGCAGGCGGGCGCGGGCATCGAGCTCCACGCGAAGCCGGGCGACACGGTGACCGAGGGCCAGCCGCTGATGACCCTGCACACGGACACCCCGGAGAAGTTCGACTACGCCCTGGCCTCCCTGAAGGGCTCGTACGACGTCGCCCCGGCGGGCACGGCCTTCACCGCCACGCCGATCGTGCTGGACCGCATCGCCTGACCTGCGGCTTCCCTTTCGAGTGAACGGGACCGGTAGACCCTTGCCGGTCCCGTTCGGCATGCTGGGATCGGTGACGAACCGATAGGAGCACACCATGAGCGCACTCGCAGTCGAGCACCAGCCCCCGAGCGGTGACGACTGGGACGCGGTTGTCCGTCTTTGGGAGGAGACGGACGTGCCGGAGGGCTGCAAGGTGGAGATCATCGAGGGGATCGTCACCGTGGCACCACCGCCCGCCAACAACCACAACTTGATCGCTGTGTCGGTGCAGCGACGCCTGTTCACCGTGATCCCCGACGACTGGGAGGTCTTCCAGACCCTCAACGTGGCCGTCCCGAGCCGCATCGGGCTCTACGTCCCGGACCTCGTGGTGCTACCGAGCGAGGTGATCCCCACGGGGGAGAACTACGTTCCCGCAGGAGCCGCCGAGCTGGTCGTCGAGATCACATCGAAGTCGAACGCGGTCAACGACCGCGTCTCCAAACTCAACGGGTATGCCGCGGCGGGCATCCCGCTCTACCTGCTCATCGACCCGCACGCCACGGGCAGCCCCACCATCCACCTGTACGGCGAGCCCAGCGACGGCAAGTACCGCCTGCTGCACGCGGGCAAGTTCGGCGAGGCCGTCCATCTCCCCGAGCCGTTCGACCTGACCCTCGACACCTTCGGCTATCCCCGCCCGTAGGCGGATGCCGCCCTGCCGATGAGTTCCGGGCGGCGGGCGAGTCATCCCCTCGTGGAGATCCGACGACTCGTGCTGCCCAGGCCCGCCCCGACCCCGCAGGACGCCGCGCGGCTGTGCGCGCGCCTCGCCCGGCTGTACGAGGACGGGGCCGTGGCCGTGGAGTGCGACGTGGGGGCCGTCACCGCGCCGGGGCTCGGGACCGTCGAGGTGCTGGGCCGGCTCCGGCTGGCCGCCGGGGACCGGGCCTTCCGGATCGTCGGCGCCGGCCCCGCCCTGCGCGCGCTACTGGACCTCGTCGGCCTCGTCGAGCTGCTCGGGGAGACCGAAGAGGGGGAACCAGCGGGCGGTGTCCAGGAAGGCGTTGAGCCCGACGATCCTGCCCTCTGAGATCTCCAGGACCTGGAGCGCCCACGGGGTGTGGCCCTTCCCGGAGGCGGCCGGGCGGTACTGGCCGAAGGCCGGCATCCCGTTCGCCGTCGTCGGGACCAGGCGGGAGCCCTTGCAGCCTATGCCCTGGTTCAGGTGCCAGGCCGCGATGTCCTCGTGGCCCCGCAGCCACAGGTCGAACGGCGGCATCGACAGCACCGCGTCCTCGTGCAGCAGCGCGGTCAGCCGCGAGATGTCGTACGCCTCGAAGGCGGACAGGTACTGCTCCAGCAGCTTCGCCTGGTCCGCGTCCAGCGGGTCCGCCGGGTCGCTGTCGCGGACCCCGTGCGCGGCCATCGTGGCCCGGGCCCGCTGCAGCGCGCTGTTCACCGAGGCCACCGTGGTCTCCAGCAGCGCCGCGACCTCGTCGGCCTTCCAGGCCAGCACCTCGCGCAGGATCAGCACCGCCCGCTGCTTCGCCGGCAGGTGCTGGAGGGCCGCGACGAAGGCCAGCCGGACGGACTCCTTCGCCAGCGCCATCTCCGCCGGGTCGGCGGTCTGCGGAAGCACCCGGCCGTCCGGGACCGGCTCCAGCCAGGTCACCTCGGGCCGCTCGTTCAGCACGGCGGAGGCCTGGTGCTGCGGGGCGGTCAGGTCCATCGGCCGGGCCCGCTTGTTCCCCGCGTTCAGCAGGTCCAGGCAGACGTTGGTGGCGATCCGGTACAGCCACGACCGCAGCGAGGAGCGGCCCTCGAACTTCTCGAAGCTGCGCCAGGCGCGGATGTACGTGTCCTGCACCGCGTCCTCGGCGTCGAAGGACGAGCCGAGCATCCGGTAGCAGTACCCCGTCAGCTCGACCCGGTAGCGGTCCAGCGCGGTGTCCAGGTCCGTCGGTGTGGTCGCGAGGTCACTCATGGCTGTCGTCGCCCCCAGGTAGGTCCACTCCTTCGGAACCTACCGGAGGGGTCTGACAACGGCAGCCGGAACGGCCGCGCGCCACGGGTCACGTGCCCGGCTTGCGCCCATATACGTAGACGTCCTCGCCCTTGCCGAGCAGGTTCCAGTACGCCTTGGCGTCGGCGGACCGCATGTTCACGCAGCCGCCCGAGCCGGGCGGGTTCCACATGCTCTTGGTGGTCGAGTGGAAGGCGATGCCGCCGTCGAAGAACTGCGCGTACGGCATCGAGACTCCGTAGACCGTCGACCAGTGGTCGATGCTGCGGTGGTAGATCTTCTTCGGGCCGGTCCGGGTCTCCGTGCCGTTCTTGCCGGTGCGGACCGGCACCGGACCGTACTTCAGGACGGCGCCGTCCTGGATCCAGCTGAGCTGCCGCGTCAGGTCGACGCAGGCGATCCGCCCCCGGTTCACCGGGCAGTTGCCGGCCTTGTTGGGGGTCTTGCCCGCCGCCCGCTGGGCCAGCATCGTGCTCATCGTCTGCCAGGTCAGCGGCCCCGCGTACCCCTGCGTCGGGGTGATCCCGTGGCGCGCCTGGAACGCCCTGGTCGCCGTGCAGTCGGCGGCCGACTGCCGCCCGTCCACCGGCCGTCCCAGGAACTGCTCGACCTGCCGCTGGTACGGCCCGGTACCGAGGTTGCAGGAGGCCGCGCCGGCCGGCCCGCCCCCCGCGACCGCCAGCGGCAGCGCCAGCACGACCGCCCCTGCGAACACCGCCGCCGCGCGCCTGCGCGTCCCCATGGCACCCTCCCCTTTCGCCCCGCATTGCGTTCTCCGTGTTGAATGCCCGGAAAAACCTGCGAGTTGCGTGCGGGGGAGACGTATTTCCGACTGGTCACTCAGCGCGCGGCAGCGGCCGAGGCCGGCACGCGCCGCTGCGCGCGGGCCGCGTGGGACCCGTACAGCGTGATCGAGACGACGCCGAGCACGGCCAGCAGCGCGATGCCCACCGTGGCCGCCCACCCCGCCGAGTGGTAGGCGAGCGCGCCCAGGGTGCCGCCCGCGCTGGAGCCCAGGTAGTACGCCGACTGGTAGAGCGCCGAGGCCTGCGCACGGCCCGTGCGCGCCGTCCGGCTCACCGCGGCCGAGGCCACCGCGTGCCCCGCGAAGAAGCCCGCCGTGATCAGCACCAGCCCGAGCAGGATCGCCGCCAGGGACTCCGACAGCGACAGCAGCAGCCCGAGCGCGGTCGTGGTCACGGCCAGGTACAGCGCGCCGCGCCGCCCCATGCGGGCCACCAGCTGCCCGGCCGCCGCCGAGGAGACCGTACCCACCAGGTAGATCAGGAAGATCGACCCCACCACGCCCTGCCCGAGCGAGAACGGCTCGTCCACCAGCCGGTAGCCGATGACGGTGTACACGGCGCCGAAGACGGTCATGAACAGCGCGCCGATCCCGTACAGCCGCAGCAGCAGCGGATCGCGCAGGTGACCGGCGACGGTACGGCCCACCGCACGGGGGTTCAGCGACGCCGGGCGGAAGAACCGGGCCTTGGGCAGCAGCACCAGGAAGGCCACCGCGCAGGCCAGCGCCATCAGCCCGACGGCCAGCAGGCCCACCCGCCAGCCGCCGAACTGCGCCCCCCAGCCGGTCACGAGACGGCCGCTCATGCCGCCGATGGAGTTGCCCGCCACGAACAGCCCGATCGCCCCGACCAGCGCCTTCGGCCTGACCTCTTCCGCCAGGTACGCCATCGCGGAGGCCGGGATGCCGGCGATCGCCGCGCCCTGGACGGCCCGCAGGGCCACCAGCCACTCCAGGTTCGGCGCGAAGGGCACCAGCAGGCCGACGCCCACGGCCACGACCATCGACCAGGTCATCATCCGGGTGCGCCCGAAGCGCTCGGACAGTGCGCTGAGCGGCAGCACGAACAGGGCGAGCGCCCCGGTGGCCGCGGACACCGTCCAGCTGGCCTGACCCGCCGTCACCCCGAACCCTTCGGAGATCGCGGGCAGCAGCGCCTGGGTGGAGTAGAGGAGGGCGAAGGTGGCGAGTCCGGCGGCGAAGAGCGCGAGGCTCATCCGGCGGTAGCCGGGGCGGCCGGGGGAGTGCGGTTCGGGCTGCGGCGACGACGGGGTGGAGGCACCTGTGATCACAGGTGCCCCGGTATGAACGGGAGGCATACGTCGAAGGTAGGCAGGTCTTTTTGATGCGTCCAATGCACGGATTCGCGATAATCGATCCACTCACGCATCACCACAGCTCAGAGCGGCGCCTGTCAATGAACCGTTACGAAGAAGACGCGTCCGTGACACGTCTGCTGGCTCCTCGGCTCGCGTACTTCGCGGCCGTGGCCCGGCACGAGCACGTCACCCGCGCCGCCCACGAACTGGGCGTCCCCCAGTCGACGTTGTCCCGGGCCATGGTCCGCCTCGAACAGGACCTCGGCGTCACGCTGTTCGCCCGCAAGGGCCGCAACGTCGCCCTCACCACGGCCGGCCGCACCTTCCTGGCCTCCGCCGAGCAGGCCCTGGAGGGCATCGCCCGCGCGGCCGAGTCCGTCCAGCAGGACGCCGACCCGGCCTTCGGCAAGGTCGCCTTCGGCTTCCTGCACACCCTGGGCCCCGAGACCGTACCCGGCCTCATCCGCGCCTTCCGCGCCGACCATCCGCGCGTGCGCTTCTCCCTGGTCCAGAACTACGGCGAGGCCATGCTGGAGCGGCTGCGCGCCGGCGAGCTCGACCTCTGCCTCACCTCGCCGCTGCCCGACGCCCCCGACCTGGTCGCCCGCCGGCTCGACGAGCAGCGGCTGCGCCTGGTCGTCCCCGACGACCACCGCCTCGCGGGCCGCAAGCGCATCCGCCTCGCCGAGGCCGCCGAGGAAACCTTCGTCACCCTGGAACCGGGCTACGGCCTGCGCCGCATCACCGACGACCTGTGCGCCGAGGCCGGATTCACCCCCAGGGTCGCCTTCGAGGGCGAGGAGGCCGAGACCCTGCGCGGCCTGGTCGCCGCCGGGCTGGGCGTGGCCCTGCTGCCCCCGCCGGCCGTGGCCCGCCCGGGCGTCGTCGAGCTGACGGTCACGGCCCCGCGCGCCGTCCGCGAGATCGGCCTCGCCTGGCTGGACGGCCACCCCGACACCCCGCCGGTGGCCGAGTTCAAACGCTTCCTGCTGTCCCGCCGGGGCCGCCTGATCCCGGAACTCGAACCGCCCGCCTAGTCCCCGGAGCCGTCCCCGGAGCCGTCACCGGCGTCGTCCCCGGCGTCGTCCCCGGCGTCGTCCCCGGCGGGGGCCTGCGGCGGAGGGGCCAGCAAATACCCCGCCTGGAAGCGGGACTTGGCCCCGATGGCCCGCATGATCTCCGCGATGTGCCGCTGGCAGGTCCGCTCCGACATGCCCAGCCGCCGCGCGATCACCTTGTCCTCCAGCCCCTCGGACAGCAGCCGCACGATGGTCTGCCGCAGCTCGTCCGAGATCGACCGCGCCGCCTCCGGGCTCACCGTCGTGGAGAACGGCTCCGCGCCCAGCCAGGACCGCTCGAAGGCGGCCCGCATGAAGTGCACGACGTTCGGCTCGCGCACCACCAGCGCCGCCCCGCGGCGGTCCGGGACCGCCATCAGGCCCGTGTGGTCGTCGAAGACCAGCATCCGCATCAGCCCGTCACCCAGCGTCCGTACCTGCGCGCCCAGGGCCGTCACCCGTTCGACGTACGCAGCCGTGGGCCGCGAGTACCGCGCCGTGTGCTGGTAGAGCGTCCGCATCCGCACCCCGCGCGCCAGCAGCGACTCGTCCCGCCCGATCGACTCCTCCAGCGTCTCCAGCGGCCGCCCGCCGCCCGGCTGCGAGGTCAGCAGCTCCCGCTCGCACGTCGCGACCAGCTCCGCGATCAGCCCCCGTACCGCCCCGAGGTCCGTCACCAGCTCCAGGCGGTCCGAGCCGCCCAGGTCCCGGTGCGCGGTCCCCGCCTCGTACGCCGGCACCAGCGCCTCCAGCCGCCCCCGCAGCCGGTCCATCTCGTCGTGGGTCTCCCGTACGAGCTGGGCCAGCGGGGCGAGCGCCCGCGCCGCGGCGGCCCTGGGCGCGACCGCGCTCCACCGGTCGGGCTCGCCGCCGGGCGCCCGCTGGAGCAGGTGCGCGGCGGCCAGCTCCGTGATCGCGGCGGCCGCGCGCACGCCCAGGGCCTCGGTGGCCTCGGCGGCGTCGAAGGCGTGCCGCTCGACGGCGTACGCGTAGAGGCGCCGGGCCGCGGGGCTCAGTGCTTCTTCTTGATCGGCTGGCATATGCCTATTCGTCCCGGCCTGTGTCTGTTCGTAAACCCCTCGTATTCCCGCAAGGCGGCAAGACGACCCCTGTCAGGCGGCTTTCGGCATATGCCGAGAGGGCAGAGTGGTCGCACGGCGTGAGGGGGGAGCGCGGTATGCGGCAGGGGACACCCAGTGAGGGACGGGGGCCCGTGGCTGTCCTGCTGAGCCCGCGACCAGCCGTGGTGGCGGCCGCCCGCCGTGCGGGCGCCCGCACCGTGGTGGTCGCGCCGGATCCATCGGTGCCATCCGACCGTGAGGGGGCGGAGCGGCGGGTACGGACGGACTGGCGCGACCACCGGCACCTCGTCGGGGCGGTCGGCCGGATGGAGGCGGTACGGCACGGCCGTGCCGCCGTCTTCGGCTTCGACGCCGCCGGAGCCCTCGCCGCCGCCCGCGCCAACGAGGAGCTGGGCCTGCCGGGCACCCCCACCGCCGCCGTCACCGCCCTCATGGACAAGGCCGCCCTGCGCGCCCGCTCCAACACCCTGCACCCCGGCCGGCCCGTCTCCTTCGCCCGCTGCGGACGCGCCGAGACCCTCCCGTTCGTGGCCACCCTCATCGGCTACCCCTGCGTCATCAAGCCCCGGTCGGGCGCCGACGGCGAAGGGGTCCGGCTGGTCCACGACGAGGCCGAGGCGCGGGCCGCCGCCCACGGCTACCCGGAGATCACCGACCTCCTCGTCGAGGAGTACCTCGAGGGGCCGGAGCTCACCGTCGAAGCCCTCTCGCGCGGCGGCCGGCACCGGGTCCTGGGCTGGTCCCGCCGCCTCACCGGCCCCCGCCTCACCGCCACCGGCCACGACCTGCCGGTCGCCCTGGACCCCTCGACCGCGGAGGCTGTACGGGCCCTCGTACGGGGCGTCCTCGACCTCGCCGGACACCACGACGGCCCCTCCCACACCGAGGTCATCCTCACGGCGCACGGCCCCCGCCTCGTCGAGGCCCACGCCCGCCCCGGCGGCGAGGAGTTCAGCAGGCTGCTGCGGGTCGCCCACGGCACCGACGTGCTCGCCCTCGCGCTCGCCGCCGGGCTGGGCCTGCCCGAGCCGGTGCGCAGCCCGCGCGCCGCGTACGCCGGGCTGCGGTACGTGGACTTCCCGCCCGGCGGCGGCCCCGGCGGGGTCCGGCCGGGCATCGCGGCGGCGCGGGCCGTGCCGGGGGTGGTCCGGGTCCAGCTGGAGATCCCGCCGGGTGCCACGGTCCGCCGCGCCCCGACGGGCGGCCTGCACCACGCCTACGTCCTGGCCACGGCCCCGACAGCGGGCGCACTGGCCCGCATCCTGGACCGGGCATCCGGCCTGATGCGCCCCGCGGCCCGGCGGATCCGTCAGCCCGAGGGCTTCGCGTAGTCGGCGAAGCCGGTCCAGTCCAGCGTGACGCAGGGCTCGTCGCCCAGGACCCAGGCGTCGTGCCCGGGCGGCACCCGCATGTAGTCGCCGGGGCCGAACTCCGCACTCTCCCCGTCATCCATGACGACCTTCATCCGGCCGCTCACCACGTACCCCGTGTGGTCGGCGCGGCAGCTGTCCGTCCCGGCCAGCGGCTTGACGTGGTCCGACCACTTCCAGCCGGGCTCGAAGGTGGCGCGCCCCACGGCGGTGCCGCCCGTCTCCAGCAAGTCCAGCCTGCCCTTGCCGTCGACGAACGGCCGCGTCTCGTCGGCCTGCTCGAAGCTCCTGGACACCATTCCGGCCATGATCCATCGCCTCCGGGAGGCAATCGTCCCGAGTCCACTGTCCACGGTACGCGCGATGGCCCCGCCGTACCCCGTACCGCCCGGAGGCCGGCCTCACCGCCGGAGCGAGCGCCCGTACCCGGAGGCCAGCGGCATGCGCAGGCCCAGCGGCGGGGGAGCGGCCAGTGCGTCGGTCACCGGCCGCGAGTACCGCCCCGAGCACACCGCGCCCAGCACGAAGTCCACGGCCAGCGCCACGACTTCCGGCTGGTGCTCGCGCAGTCCGTGCCCGTCCGAGTGGACCTCGAACCGGCACGTGGAACGATTCGCCTTCTTGGCCCGGGCCGCCAGCCGGAACGACGCCTCCGGATCGCTGCGCGCGTCGTTCGTGCCGTGCACGATCAGCACCTGCCGCCCTGACAGCTGTTTCACCGGTTCCGGCGAGTCCGTCACCGCCGCGCCCCCCAAGCAAGGGGCGAGCGACACCACCGAGTTGACGGCCGAGTGGCCCGCCGCCCGCAGCGCGGCCAGGCCGCCCGCGCCGTACCCGGCCAGGCAGACGGGCACGTCCCCGTACCGCCGTACCGCCTCGTCCGCCGCCCACCCCGCCTGCTCCTCGCGGGAGGCTCCCCCGCCGTGGATGACGGTGTGCGCGACCAGCCCTTCCGTACCGCCCGCCCGGGCCAGCGCGCGCCCGAGCGGGCGCAGCGGACCGGGGGAGAATCTGGACGCTCCGGGAAGCAGGAGCACCACCCCGTTGACCGGGGTTTCCGTCGAACCCGAGCCGGTTCTCGCGCCGGCCGCCCGCCCCAGGCGGGCCCCGCGCGCCGGCGGCGCATGCTGTGCCATGGCGGAACAGTCTCAGACGCCGGGGTGTACGACATCCGTCCGTGCGGTCTCTGTTACATATCGGCGCACGCGGCCGTCACCCGCTCTACGCGCGTAGGAGTTAGAGTGCCCAGATGACGAGCGAGACCCCCAACCTGCCGACCCCGGATCAGATCCGCCGCTCCCCGAAGGTGCTCCTGCACGATCACCTCGACGGTGGGCTGCGCCCCGGGACCATCATCGAGCTGGCCCGCGAGGTCGGCTACGAGAACCTCCCCGAGACCGACGCCGACAAGCTCGGCATCTGGTTCCGGGAAGCCGCCGACTCCGGCTCCCTGCCGCGCTACCTGGAGACCTTCGCGCACACCTGCGCGGTCATGCAGACGAAGGCGGCCCTCTTCCGGGTCGCCGCCGAGTGCGCCGAGGACCTGGCCGAGGACGGCGTCGTGTACGCCGAGATCCGCTACGCCCCCGAGCAGCACCTGGAAGCCGGCCTGACCCTCGAAGAGGTCGTCGAGGCCGTGAACGACGGCTTCCGCGAGGGCGAGCGCCGCGCGAAGGCCAACGGCCACCGCATCCGCGTCGGCGCCCTGCTGACCGCGATGCGCCACGCCGCCCGCGCGCTGGAGATCGCGGAGCTGGCCAACCGCTACCGCGACAACGGCGTGGTCGGCTTCGACATCGCCGGCGCCGAGGCCGGGTTCCCTCCCACCCGCCACCTCGACGCCTTCGAGTACCTCAAGCGCGAGAACAACCACTTCACGATCCACGCGGGCGAGGCCTTCGGCCTGCCCTCGATCTGGCAGGCCCTGCAGTGGTGCGGCGCCGACCGGCTCGGCCACGGCGTGAAGATCATCGACGACATCGAGGTCGCCGCCGACGGTTCGGTCAAGCTGGGCCGCCTGGCCTCGTACGTCCGGGACAAGCGCATCCCCCTGGAGATGTGCCCGACCTCGAACCTCCAGACCGCCGCGGCCGCCTCGTACGCCGAGCACCCGATCGGTCTGCTGCGGAAGCTGCACTTCAGGCTCACGGTCAACACCGACAACCGTCTGATGAGCGGCACCAGCATGAGCCGCGAGTTCGAGCACCTCGTGGACACCTTCGGCTACACGCTGGAGGACATGCAGTGGTTCACCGTCAATGCGATGAAGTCCGCGTTCATTCCTTTCGATGAACGACTGGCCATGATCAACGAGGTCATCAAGCCCGGTTACGCGGAGCTGAAGTCGGAGTGGCTGTTCCAGCAGACCGCTTCCACCAGCGGTTCTGTCTCGGCCTAGGCCATGGCATGACGTACGGAAAGCGCCCGGGAGGAGCAATTCCCGGGCGCTTTCTCGTATTTGATGATGTTTGCGGGCGGGGGTTTGAAGTGGCTAGCTTTCGGAGCCGCTCAATTCCCCGTCGCAAGGACACGTTTTCATGAAGCAGTCAGCTGCCAAGATCCTCGGTACCGCCGCTCTCGGTGCCGCGTTCGCCGCCGTCGCCGCGGGTACCGCCTCGGCCGTTCCGGCCGTCGGCCTCACCGACGCACTGGGCACCGCCACCGGAGCGCTCCAGGGTGTGACCAGCCAGCAGCAGATGGGCTCCGAGGAGGGTGGACCGAGCGACCCCACCAAGGCCGTCACCGGCCTGCTGGGCCCGGTCACCGGAGCCCTCAACGGCTGACGCTGTCGCGATGCGAACGCGCCCACGGCGGTCGCACACCTCTTCGACGGAGTGTGTGTGCCGCCGTGCGGTGTGTCACGATCGCCACCAACTGCCCGCCGACATCCGCGGTATGAGGTCCTTGGTCATGCGCATGAAGGTACGAGCGACCGTGGTCGCGCTGGTCCCCGCCCTGCTGCTCGCCGCGGTCGGATGCGGCTCGAACAGCCCCGACAGCGCCCCGCCGGGCAAGGGCCCGGACCCCAAGGGCTCCGCGAGCCCCGCCTCCGGCGCGCCCGGAGCCCCCGCCGCGCCCCCCGGCGGCTCCGCCGCGCCCAAGACCGGCGGCACCAAGGCCGAGCGGTCGGCGCTGGAACAGGGCGACCTGCCCGGCTACCAGATCTCGGCGCAGGGCAAGAACCCCGGCGCCCCGGACGGTCAGCCGCAGGCCGACAAGAAGGCCTGCCAGCCGCTGGCCGACATCATGGGCGACAAGCCGGACCCGGCCGCACGCGAGACCGTCAACCGGGGCGTCGGCTCCCAGAAGCAGGTCGGACTCGCCGTCTCCGCCTCCGTCAGCTCGTACACCGAGAGCGACGCCAAGGCGCTGATCGCCCGCCTCAAGGCAGCCGTGCCCGCCTGCCGTACGGGCTTCACCGCCACCGTCGAGAAGCAGACCGGCAGCTACCGCGACGTGCGGGCCGCCGACTACCGCACGGCCGGCGACGAGAGCGTCAGCTGGACCACCACCGCGGCCGCCCAGGGCGTCTCGGCGCAGGTCCACCTGGTCGTCGTGCGCGAGGGCGACACCATCGTGCGGCTGATGGCCCTCAACGTGGCCGCGGCCCAGCAGAAGACGCAGGTGCCGCAGGAGGTCGCCGACAAGCAGCTCGAAAAGGTCCAGCGGACCGGCTGATCCCGGCCGGCCCCCGGCCCGCGGGCGCGGGCTACCAGGCGGTGGAGGCGGACTTCTCGTTCGGCAGGAGCAGCCACAGCGCCAGGTAGATCAGGAACTGCGGGCCGGGCAGCACGCACGAGACGACGAATATGACGCGCATCGTGTTGGCGGAAATTCCGAAACGCCGGGCCAGTCCGGCGCAGACGCCGCCGATCCAACGACCGTCACGGGGGCGGACAATGGCGCTCATGGGGTTCTCCTTCACCGGGATCGCTGTTCTGCTGTTCTGAAGACCAGCTCAGCTTGCGATGTCTCAATACTCCCGGGGAACCGCGGAGAGAACCTCGGTCCACGGACCGAGCCCGACCCTGGAAATTCTCGGGGTGGTCCCCTGATAAGCGGTGCGTGAGCGCCGGATCCGGGCGCGCAGCGCCGGTACGACGGCCGCGTGCGCGAGCAGCACGCCGACGGTGTTCAGCAGGACCGAGTCCACGTCGACCACCTGGCCCGGTACGGCGCTCTGGAGCATCAGGATGGACACCGAGACCAGCGCGCCCGCGGCCGCGGTCCGGGCGAGCGAGGACCACGCGGACAGCGCCGACGGCGCGAGCCGCCCGCTGATCAGCGGCAGCAGCACCCCCAGCGGGGCCAGCAGCGCCAGCCCCTCGCCGATCCGGCGGGCGCCCTCCAGCGGCCCCTGCGCGAGGTCCGCCCGGATCCCGTCCAGCAGGGTCAGGTTCGCGGCCTCGGCCCAGGGCACGTCCAGTGGTCGCAGCGTCAGCCAGCCGACGACCAGGAGGTGGGCGGCCAGCAGGACGACGCCCAGGAGCCGGAACCGGAGATGAATGGCGGTGGCGGCGCTGCCGCCGGCCTCATGACGCTGCACACCTGCGAGGACGCACCGGCCGGTAGCACCGGTTCCGCCCCGGGAGGGGTGTGGTGGGGAGCACGTACGAGGGCGCGTACGGAGCCGCGCGCGGACCCACGTACGGAGCCGCGCGCGGACTCACGCACGGAGCCGTGCGCGGACCCGCGCGCAGGGCGTGCGGAGGGGGGTGCGTTTCCGGTGCTCGGGGGAGGGTCAGGCCGTCGCGAGGAGCACGATCAGCAGCACCGCGCCGGCCACGGCGGGCGCGATGATCTCGTACGACCACTGCACGCGCACGCTGCCCTGGGCCCCGGCCCGCGAGGCCCCGCGCTCGGCGAGCTCCCGCAGCTCGTCCACGACCTTGTCGGCGCCCGCCCGCTGCGGCTCGGCCGGCGCCGCCGGCTTCGCGCCGTCCGGGGCGGACATGCCGCGGCCGGTGAGCCCGCCGCGCCGGCTGAGCCGGCCCCGGCTGGCCTTCTTGCGCTCCCGCATCGAGACGGGGACCGACCAGAGCTGGTACTTCGAGCCCTCGGCCAGCACCTCCGCCGAGTACCCGGCGCGCACCGCGTCCACCGCCGCCCACGGCAGCTCGATGACCCGGAAGGGGTTCCGTACGCGCATCCGGTCGTCATTGGCGAACACGGCGGGACGGATCGTGAAGGCCACGATCAGCGGGACCACGCACAGCGCGAGCGCGAGGGCGACCCACGGGGTGTTCCCGGAGCCGCGCACCACCGCGTCCCCGCAGAGCCAGGCGGTCAGCGCGAGCAGCAGCACCCCGGTGACCACGGACGCGGAGGAGCGGTAGACCCGGTCGTCGTAGACGGGCTCGTCGGTCGGCTGCTGCTGGCTGCTCATGGGGCCGATTCTGCCCCACGCCAGAGCCTGTCGGTCGGGAGGTGTCGATTCCATAGCGGATTCGGGGGCGGGGGTGACAGGTCGCTACGCGCGTAGATATGCTCATGTGGTGACCATGCCCACCACCCTCACCGCATTCGCTGACGTGACGACGTCCGACAGTGCGCTGCGCCGCTTCCTGCACGGGCTGCCCGGCGTCGACGCAGTCGGACTGGAGGCCCGCGCGGCCGCCCTCGGCACCCGTTCGATCAAGACGACGGCCAAGGCGTACGCCATCGATCTGGCCATCTCGATGATCGACCTGACGACGCTGGAAGGCGCGGACACCCCGGGCAAGGTCCGGGCGCTCTCCGCCAAGGCCGTCAACCCCGATCCCACCGACCGTACGACGCCCATGACCGCCGCGGTCTGCGTCTACCCCGACATGGTGGCCACCGCGAAGGCCGCCCTGAACGGCGCCGACGTCAAGGTGGCCTCCGTCGCGACCGCCTTCCCGGCCGGCCGCGCCGCGCTGCCCGTCAAGCTCGCCGACACCCGTGACGCCGTCGCCGCCGGCGCCGACGAGATCGACATGGTCATCGACCGTGGCGCCTTCCTCGCCGGCCGCTACCTCGACACGTACGAGCTGATCAAGGCCGTCAAGGAGGCCTGCGTCCGTCCCGACGGCACCGCGGCCCGCCTCAAGGTCATCTTCGAGACCGGCGAGCTGTCGACGTACGACAACATCCGCCGCGCCTCCTGGATCGGCATGCTCGCGGGCGCCGACTTCATCAAGACGTCGACGGGCAAGGTGGGCGTCAACGCCACCCCGGCCAACACGCTCCTCATGCTCGAGGCCGTCCGCGACTTCAAGGCGCAGACTGGAATCCAGATCGGCGTGAAGCCGGCCGGCGGCATCCGGACCACCAAGGACGCGATCAAGTTCCTGGTCCTGGTCAACGAGACCGTGGGCGAGGACTGGCTGAGCAACCACTGGTTCCGCTTCGGCGCCTCCAGCCTGCTCAACGACCTGTTGATGCAGCGCCAGAAGCTGAGCACCGGCCGTTACTCCGGTCCCGACTACGTGACGGTGGACTGATCACCATGGCATCCCTCTTCGAGTACGCACCGGCTCCCGAGTCCCGCTCGGTCGTCGACATCGCCCCCTCCTACGGGCTCTTCATCGACGGCGAGTTCACCGACGCCGCCGACGGCAAGGTCTTCAAGACCGTCTCGCCGTCGTCGGAGGAGGTCCTCGCCGAGGTCGCCCAGGCGGGCGCCGCCGACGTGGACCGCGCCGTCAAGGCCGCCCGCAAGGCCTTCGAGAAGTGGTCCGCGCTGCCCGGCTCCGAGCGCGCCAAGTACCTCTTCCGCATCGCCCGGATCATCCAGGAGCGCAGCCGCGAGCTCGCCGTCCTGGAGACCCTGGACAACGGCAAGCCGATCAAGGAGACCCGCGACGCGGACCTCCCGCTGGTCGCCGCGCACTTCTTCTACTACGCGGGCTGGGCCGACAAGCTCGACCACGCGGGCTACGGCGCCAACCCGCGCCCGCTGGGCGTGGCCGGCCAGGTCATCCCCTGGAACTTCCCCCTCCTGATGCTCGCGTGGAAGATCGCCCCGGCGCTCGCCACCGGCAACACGGTGGTCCTCAAGCCCGCCGAGACGACCCCCCTCTCCGCCCTCTTCTTCGCGGACATCTGCCGCCAGGCGGGCCTGCCCAAGGGCGTCGTCAACATCCTCACCGGGTACGGCGACGCGGGCGCGGCCCTCGTGGAGCACCCGGACGTCAACAAGGTCGCCTTCACCGGCTCGACGGCCGTGGGCAAGAAGATCGCCCGCCACGTCGCCGGCACCGACAAGAAGGTCACCCTGGAGCTGGGCGGCAAGGGCGCCAACATCGTCTTCGACGACGCCCCCGTCGACCAGGCCGTCGAGGGCATCGTCAACGGCATCTTCTTCAACCAGGGCCAGGTCTGCTGCGCCGGATCCCGCCTCCTGGTCCAGGAGTCGATCCACGACGAGCTGCTGGACAGCCTCAAGCGCCGCCTCTCCACGCTGCGCCTGGGCGACCCGCTCGACAAGAACACCGACATCGGCGCGATCAACTCCGCCGAGCAGCTCGCCCGGATCACCGCGCTCGCGGAGACCGGCGAGGCCGAGGGCGCCGAGCGCTGGTCCCCGGCGTGCGAGCTGCCGTCCGCCGGCTACTGGTTCGCCCCGACGCTCTTCACGAACGTCACCCAGGCGCACACCGTCGCCCGCGACGAGATCTTCGGCCCGGTGCTGTCCGTGCTGACCTTCCGCACGCCCGACGAGGCCGTCGCCAAGGCCAACAACAGCCAGTACGGCCTGTCCGCGGGCATCTGGACGGAGAAGGGCTCGCGCATCCTCGCGGTCGCCGGCAAGCTCCGTGCGGGTGTCGTCTGGGCCAACACGTTCAACAAGTTCGACCCGACCTCGCCCTTCGGCGGATACAAGGAGTCGGGCTTCGGCCGCGAGGGCGGCCGCCACGGCCTGGAGGGCTACCTCGATGTCTGAGTCTTCTGCGACCCGTCTGAACGTCTTCAAGACCTACAAGCTGTACGTCGGGGGCAAGTTCCCCCGCTCCGAGAGCGGCCGGGTGTACGAAGTGACCGACTCAAAGGGCAACTGGCTGGCCAACGCACCGCTGTCCTCCCGCAAGGACGCGCGGGACGCGGTCGTCGCGGCCCGCAAGGCCTTCGGCGGCTGGTCGGGCGCCACGGCCTACAACCGCGGCCAGATCCTCTACCGCATCGCCGAGATGCTCGAGGGCCGCCGCGACCAGTTCGTCCGCGAGGTCGGCGAGGCGGAGGGCCTGTCCAAGTCGAAGGCCGGCGCCGTCGTGGACGCGGCCATCGACCGCTGGGTCTGGTACGCGGGCTGGACCGACAAGATCGGCCAGGTCGTCGGCGGGGCCAACCCCGTCGCGGGCCCGTTCTTCAACCTCTCCACCCCGGAGCCGACCGGTGTCGTGACCGTGATCGCCCCCCAGGACTCGTCGTTCCTGGGCCTGATCTCGGTGATCGCCCCGGTCATCGCGACCGGCAACACGGCGGTCGTGATCACCTCCGAGAAGTCGCCGCTGCCGGCGCTCTCCCTGGGCGAGGTGCTGGCCACCTCCGACCTGCCCGGCGGCGTGGTCAACATCCTCTCCGGCAAGGCCGCCGAGATGGGCCCGCACCTGGCCTCCCACCAGGACGTCAACGCGATCGACCTGGCGGGCGCCGATGTCGCGCTGGCCAAGGAGCTGGAGATCGCGGCGGCGGACAACCTCAAGCGCGTCCTGCGTCCACAGCCTGTGGACGACTGGACCGCGGACCCGGGCACGCACCGCATGACGGCGTTCCTGGAGACCAAGACGGTCTGGCACCCGACGGGGTCGCTGGGCTCGGGCGGGTCCTCGTACTAGTCCTCGTACGGGAAGACCCCCACGAACCGGCCCCGGCAGCGTCCCTCCCCCAGCTACCGCTGGGAGGTACCCCCAGCGCTGCCGGGGCCTCCCCGTGCCGTCTGCGCGTGCGCTCGCCTACTTCTTCTACTTCTTCAGAACCGGCCCGAGCAGCGAGGACGCGGCCGCCTCGGGCAGCTCGCCGACGGACGGGCCCTGCGTCAGGATCCCCGTGACCATGGTGGTGCCGACGGCCGGGAAGTCGGCTACGCGGGTGGCGACGCCGTTGTCCAGCGGGTCCACGCCGGTGTGGGCCAGCGGGTTCACCTTGAGGTTCGCGATCGGGTCGGTGACCCCGGCCAGCGCCGCCGGGACGTCGAGCTCACCGGCCTGGGCGCCGCCCGCGGCCATCGCGAGCGCGGCGCCCGCCATCGAGAGCGTGAGGCCTGCGGTGCGCAACGGGGAGCTGTGCGGAGCTGCGTGACGTGCCATGGGTTCCCGCCTGTGGTCTCGTAGTCGCGTGCGCACGCAGCGTAGTTGACGTGTGATCCTTGATACCAACCGGCCACCGGAGGGGTCCCCTACAGGGATTAATGGTTCAGACTGGTGTCCCGTGAGCTGTTCTTCTCCCTTGCCGACGCGCGTCGTGCTGCTGACCGGACCCTCGGGCTCCGGCAAGTCCTCGCTGGCGGCCCGTTCGGGACTTCCCGTACTGCGGCTGGACGACTTCTACAAGGAAGCGGACGACCCGACCCTTCCGCTGGTCGAGGGGAGCTCCGACATCGACTGGGACTCCCCGCAGTCCTGGGACGCGGACACCGCCGTGGCGGCCATCGAGGAGCTGTGCGCGACGGGCCGTACCGAGGTCCCCGTCTACGACATCGCGACGTCCTCCCGGGTCGGGACGGAGGCGCTGGACATCTCCCGGACGCCGCTGTTCATCGCGGAGGGCATCTTCGCCGCCGATGTCGTCGCCCGCTGCCAGGAGCTGGGACTGCTCGCCGACGCGATCTGCCTGCGGGGGCGGCCGTCGACGACGTTCCGGCGGAGGCTGGCGCGGGATCTGCGGGAGGGGCGCAAGTCGGTGACGTTCCTGCTGCGCAGGGGCTACCGGCTGATGCGGGCCGAGCGGGGCATCGTGGCCCGGCACACGGCACTCGGCGCCCACCCGTGCGGCCGCGACGAGGCCCTCGGCCGCCTGGCCGCCGCCGCGGCCGGCCGCCACCGCCCGGCCACGACCCCGGCCTAGCCGAGTTCAGCCTGGGGGCACCTCCCAGCGGTAGCTGGGGGAGTTCGAGGCGTGGGGGTCCCCCCGGACGGAGTTTGGGGGAGGGTCCGGGGCGGAGCCCCGAATCCTCGAGCCGTACCCGTACGCGCGCACGGACCGCCGGACCCGCGGACGCGGAAAGGCGGGACCAGGCGGACCCCCGGCCGCTTGATCCCGCCTGTTCCCCCCGCGGCCCCCGCCCCACCCCCGTGGGACGGGCCCCCTGGCCCGTTGGCTTGTGTGTCCCGCAGTGTCCGTCCCGCAGGGTTAGGCGACGAGCTCCTCGAAGGACTCCGCCTCATCGGCGCCGAAGCTCAGCGCCTCGTCCTCGCGCAGCCGCCGCAGCGACCGCCAGATGCTCGACTTCACCGTGCCGACGCTGATTCCGAGGATCTCCGCGATCTCCGGGTCCGTACGGCCCTCGTAGTACCGCAGGACCAGCATCGTGCGCTGCGGCTCCGGGATCCGGGACAGCGCCTGCCACAGCACCGCGCGCAGCTCCGTACCGCGCATCGCGTCCGTGTCCGAGGCCGTCTCCGGCAGTTCCTCCGTCGGGTACTCGTTCAGCTTCCGCCGGCGCCACGCACTGATGTGCAGGTTCGTCATCGTGCGGCGCAGGTACCCGCCCACGGCCGCCTTGTCGGTGATCCGGTCCCAGGCCCGGTACGTGGAGAACAGCGCGCTCTGCAGCAGGTCCTCCGCCTCGTGGCGGTCGCCGGTGAGGTGGAAGGCCGTCGCGTACAGCGCGGCCCGGCGCTCCTGGACGTACGCCGTGAACTCCGCTTCGGACGTCGAGGACGGCGTGCGCTGTGCGGGAACCGCCTGGTACTGCTTCGCGTCAATGGCTACGACGTGTGCCGGCCGGGGCCGGGCTACCGCGACGTTACGGACACCCGCCCGGCGGTTCACATCGTGCAGCCGCGTGACAACCGCGCTGGTGGTGGTGCTGTGCAGCGTGTTCATCTCGCGCCCCCCGTCGTGGAGTCTGCTTCGGTCCGTTGCTGTGCTTCGGTTGTTGGTAGAAGCCTGCCCGGCCGACTTAACCGGGGTGTCCGCCGACTGTCACAGGCCTGTCACAGGGGTCTCCGCCGGACCCGTCCGGGATCGGGTGCCCCCGCCGGTCGAACTCCCGACTGCCGATGGGACAGAATGAGCCCGTGCCCTTCCTGTTGCTGATCGAGGACGACGACGCCATCCGCACGGCCCTCGAACTCTCCCTGTCTCGCCAGGGCCACCGTGTGGCCACCGCGGCGACGGGCGAGGACGGCCTGAAACTGCTGCGCGAGCAGCGGCCGGATCTGATCGTGCTGGACGTGATGCTGCCCGGGATCGACGGCTTCGAGGTGTGCCGTCGGATCCGGCGCACCGACCAGCTGCCGATCATCCTGCTCACCGCGCGCAGCGACGACATCGACGTCGTCGTCGGCCTGGAGTCCGGTGCCGACGACTACGTGGTCAAGCCCGTCCAGGGGCGGGTCCTCGACGCCCGCATCCGTGCCGTGCTGCGCCGCGGCGAGCGCGAGTCCAGCGATTCGGCGAGCTTCGGCTCCCTGGTCATCGACCGCGCCGCCATGACGGTGACGAAGAACGGCGAGGACCTCCAGCTCACCCCGACCGAGCTGCGGCTGCTGCTGGAGCTGAGCCGCCGTCCCGGACAGGCCCTCTCCCGCCAGCAGTTGCTCCGCCTCGTCTGGGAGCACGACTACCTCGGCGACTCGCGGCTCGTGGACGCCTGCGTGCAGCGGCTGCGCGCCAAGGTCGAGGACGTGCCGTCCTCGCCCACCCTGATCCGCACCGTCCGCGGCGTCGGCTACCGCCTGGACTCCCCGCAGTGATCCCGGCGCTGCTCGCGGGCCGGCGCTGGACCAGCCTGCGGCTGCGGCTCCTCATCGTGTTCGCGCTGGTCGCGCTGACGGCCGCGGTCTCCGCTTCGGGGATCGCGTACTGGCTCAACCGCGAGGCGGTCCTCACCCGTACCCAGGACGCGGCCCTCGGCGACTTCCGGCAGGAGATGCAGAACCGGGCCGCGGCACTGCCCGCCGACCCGACCGCGCAGGAGATCCAGCGGACCGCCGAGCTGATGGCGGGCAGCAGCCCGGGCTACAGCGTGCTGCTGGTGCAGGAGGGCAAGGAAGGCCAGGTGTCCGGTACGGCCGGGCCCGACGTGTTCGGGCTGGGCGACGTACCGAAGTCCCTGCGGGACGCGGTCAACGACCGGCAGAAGACCACGGCGGCCAACGACTCCGAGTACCACATGTACTGGCAGCGGACGAAGCCCGGCGGGAATCCGTACCTGGTCGGCGGGACGCGGATCGTGGGCGGCGGGCTCACCGGCTACATGTACAAGTCGCTGGCGCAGGAGCGGGACGACCTGAACGCGCTGGCCTGGTCGCTGACGATCGCGACGGGCCTGGCGCTGCTGGGTTCCGCGCTGCTGGCGCAGGCCGCGGCCCGTACGGTGCTCAAGCCCGTGCAGCGGCTGGGCGACGCGGCCCGGCGGCTCGGCGAGGGCGAGCTGGACACCCGGCTCGACGTGTCGGGGACCGACGAACTGGCCGACCTCTCGCATACGTTCAACAAGACGGCCGAGGCGCTGGAGAAGAAGGTCGCCGACATGAGCGCGCGGGAGGAGTCGAGCCGGCGCTTCGTCGCGGACATGTCCCACGAACTGCGCACGCCGCTGACGGCGTTGACGGCGGTGGCCGAGGTGCTGGAGGAGGAGGTCGACGACCTCGATCCGATGATCGCACCGGCGGTGGCGCTGGTCGTCAGCGAGACGCGGCGCCTCAACGACCTCGTGGAGAACCTGATGGAGGTCACCCGCTTCGACGCGGGCACGGCCCGGCTGGTCCTGGACGACGTGGACGTCGCCGACCAGGTCACGGCGTGCATCGACGCGCGGGCCTGGCTGGACGCCGTCGAACTCGACGCCGAGCGCGGCATCGTGGCCCGGCTCGACCCGCGCCGCCTCGACGTCATCCTGGCCAACCTGATCGGCAACGCCCTCAAGCACGGCGGCTCGCCGGTGCGGGTGCGGGTGGTCGTGGAGGGGGACTGGCTGGTGATCGCGGTGCAGGACAACGGTCCGGGCATCCCGGAGGACGTCCTGCCGCACGTCTTCGACCGGTTCTACAAGGCGAGCGCCTCGCGGCCGAAGTCGGATGGGAGCGGGCTGGGCCTGTCGATCGCCGTGGAGAACGCGCACATCCACGGCGGAGACATCACCGCGGCCAACGGGCCCGGGGGCGGGGCGCTGTTCACGCTGCGGCTGCCGGTGGACGTGGGGAAGGTGATCGCGGGTGACCAGGACGCGTAGGGCTCTGCCGGTGGGCTCGGCACTCGTCGCCCTGTTGGCCCTGCCGGCCCTCGCGGGCTGCGGGATCAGGGCGACGACCGTACCCGTGGACGTGGGCGCGGCGCCCTCGCGGGTGTCGTGCGACACCCCGGCGCAGCAGGGCGGACAGGGCGGTGTGCAGGGCTTCCGGGCCACGGTGGAACTGGTCTGCGGATCGCAGCTGGTGGGCGTGGAACGGGTGGTGCCGGTACCGGAGAAGCGGCCGCTGAAGGACCCCGTCGCGCTGGTCGTGCAGGCGCTGCTGGAGGCGCTGGAGAAGCCGCCGTCGGGGGAGGAGCGGGACGCCGGGTTCTCCACCGGGGTGCCGGCGGGACTCACGGCGGGAGCGCCCAGGCCGGGCGATCCGGCGGGCACGGTGCGGCTGAGCCGCAAGCCGGAGGACCTGCCGCCGGTGGCCCTGGCGCAGATCGTGTGCACGCTGGCGGGCAGCGAGGCGGTGTCGGCGGGACCGGGCCCGGTGGTCCTGGGCGGCCCGGACGCGGATCCGCCGCGGGCATGGGAGTGCACGGACGCGGTCCGCTCCCGCCCGGAGTCGATCCCGACCCTGGGCGAACTGGTCCGCCCGGCCTCATTCCCGGGAGCCCCACCCCGCTGAGGCGGCCGGAAGGGGGCGGGCGGGCATGCGGCCGTACGACGTCTCGTGGCCCGGGCCCGCCCTCTCCCCTCGAGGGTCGGGGGCCGGTCGGCGGCTGCCCACCGGCTCCCGCCTGCCGCACCGCTGCCGGGCATGAGGCCGTACGTCGTCTCGTGGCGCGGGCCCGCCCTCTCCCCCTCGAGGGTCGGGGGCCGGTCGGTGGCTGCCCACCCGCCCCCGTCTGCCGCACCGCTGCCGGGCTCCGCCCCGGACCCTGCCCTCGCGCCTCGAACTCCCCTGGCTACCGCTGGGAGGTGCCCCCAGGCGGGGCAGGTTCTGCCCTGCGGGCAAGCCGGCCGCGCTCAGCGGACGGCGTCGGCAAATCCAGCCTCGCCGGCGATTGAGGCGCGGGTCCGGGCAGAGCCCGGTTTCGGGAAGGGGCGGGGTGGGGGAATGCCCCGCGCAGCGGCCCCGATACGCCGACGGCCCCCCGAGCCGGAGCTCAGGGGGCCGAACGGGCGCCGGACCGACGGACGGAGTCCGGCGCGGTGGCGCGAAGCCGGGGAGGTGCCTCGGCGCCGAGCCGTGCGAGCGGCGGCGGGGGAAATCAGATGCCCGCCGCTACCGCCAGGTCCTTCTTGATCGCGTCCAGGATCTCCTGGCCGCGCGTACGGGCCGGGGCGAGGTCGGAGGCCTCGGGGACCGGGACCACGACCTCCAGGTAGCACTTCAGCTTCGGCTCCGTGCCCGAAGGCCGCACGATCACCCGGGCCTTGTACGCACCGTCGAGGTAGTACCGCAGGCCGTCCGTCGGCGGGAGGGACTCCGTGCCCCGCGTCAGGTCCTCCGCCGAGACGACCCGCAGGCCGGCCAGGGAGGTCGGGGGCTCCGCGCGGAGCGCGGCCATCGCGGAGGCGATGACCGACAGGTCCGAGACGCGGACCGACAGCTGGTCGGTGGCGTGCAGGCCGTGGGCCATCGCCAGGTCGTCCAGCAGGTCGGTCAGGGTACGGCCCTGCTCCTTGAGCTCGGAGGCCAGCTCGGCCACGAGCAGCGCGGCGGTGACGCCGTCCTTGTCGCGGACGCCCTCGGGGTCGACGCAGTAGCCGAGCGCCTCCTCGTAGCCGTAGCGCAGGCCCTCCACGCGGGCGATCCACTTGAAGCCCGTCAGGGTCTCCTCGTAGCCCACGCCCGCCGCTTCCGCGATCCGGCCCAGGAGCGAGGACGAGACGATGGATTCCGCGAAGACGCCCCGTGCGCCCTTGTGGACCAGGTGGGCCGCCAGCAGCGCGCCGACCTCGTCGCCGCGCAGCATCCGCCAGCCGCCGTTGTCCGGGACGGCCACCGCGCAGCGGTCGGCGTCCGGGTCGTTGGCGATGACGATGTCCGGGCGGACCTCGGCGGCCTTCGCGAAGGCCAGGTCCATCGCGCCGGGCTCCTCCGGGTTGGGGAAGGCCACGGTCGGGAAGGCAGGGTCCGGCTCGGCCTGCTCGGCGACGAGCACCGGCTCCGGGAAGCCGTGCCGGGCGAAGGCCGCCATGACGACGTCCTTGCCGACGCCGTGCATGGCCGTGTAGACGCTCCGCACGCCCCGGGCGGAGCCGGGGGTCAGGACCGCGTCCGTACGCGCCAGGTAGGCCTCCAGGACCTCCTCGTCGAGCTGCAGCCAGCCGTCCGCGGGGCGGGGTACGGAGTCGAGCGTCTCGACGCGGGCGATCTGCGCCGCGATCTCGGCGTCCGCCGGGGAGACGATCTGCGAGCCGTCGCCGAGGTAGACCTTGTAGCCGTTGTCCCGGGGCGGGTTGTGGCTCGCGGTCACCTCGACGCCGGCGACGGCGCCCAGGTGCCTTATGGCGTACGCGAGGACGGGCGTCGGCAGCGGGCGGGGCAGGACGGCCGCGCGCAGGCCGGCGCCGGTCATCACGGCCGCGGTGTCGCGGGCGAAGTCCGCCGACTTGTAGCGGGCGTCGTAGCCGACGACGACCAGGCCGCCGTCGTGGCCCTGGGCCTTCAGGTACGCCGCGAGGCCCGCCGCGGCCCGGATGACCACCGAGCGGTTCATCCGCATCGGGCCCGCGCCGATCTCGCCGCGCAGACCGGCGGTGCCGAACTGCAGCGTGCCGGAGAACCGGTCCGCGAGCTCCGCCGTGTCGCCCGCCTCGATGATCTTGGCGAGCTCGGCCGCCGTCTCCGGGTCCGGGTCCTCCGCCAGCCAGGCCTGCGCCCGGGTGATCAGGTCGTCCTGTTCCTGCACTACTTCCGCCTTGTCTCTCGTACGGTGCCGGTGCCTGTGCCGTCTCAGATGCGGGCGAGGACCTGGGTCAGCAGCTTGCCCATGCGCGCGGCCGAGTCACGGCCGGCCTGGAGCACCTCTTCGTGGTTCAGGGGCTCGCCGGAGATGCCCGCCGCCAGGTTGGTGACCAGGGAGATGCCCAGCACCTCGGCGCCGGCCTCGCGGGCGGCGATGGCCTCCAGCACGGTGGACATGCCGACCAGGTCGGCGCCCATGACGCGGATCATGTTGATCTCGGCCGGGGTCTCGTAGTGCGGGCCGGGGAACTGCACGTAGACGCCCTCTTCGAGGGTCTCGTCGATCTCCTTGCACATCGCGCGCAGGCGCGGCGAGTAGAGGTCGGTGAGGTCCACGAAGTTCGCGCCGACGATCGGCGAGGTGGCCGTCAGGTTGAGGTGGTCGCTGATCAGGACCGGCTGGCCGGGCTTCATGCCCTCGCGCAGACCGCCGCAGCCGTTGGTGAGGACGACGGTCTTGCAGCCGGCGGCGACGGCGGTGCGGACACCGTGGGCGACGGCGGCGACGCCGCGGCCCTCGTAGTAGTGGGTCCGGCCGAGGAAGAGCAGCGCGCGCTTGTCGCCGATCTTGTACGAGCGGATCTTGCCGCCGTGGCCCTCGACGGCGGGGGGCGGGAAGCCGGGCAGCTCGGTGACCGGGAACTCGGCCTCGGGGGCGCCGAGCGCCTCTGCGGCGGGGGCCCAGCCGGAGCCCATCACGAGGGCGACATCGTGGGATTCCGCGCCGGTCAGCTCGCGGAGGCGGGCGGCTGCGGCGTCGGCGGCGGCGAAGGGGTCGGTAACAGATGCGTTCACGCGGAAGAGCGTAGCCGCTCATTGCCTACGCGCGTAGATGGCACAGCTCACGGTGTTCGGATCGTTGCCTTGTCGTTTCCACCGAATCGTCCCCGGGCGGGCCTGGCGGGCCGGGAATCCGCCGAAAGGGGGTCCGGAATCGTCCCGCGCGGGACCCGCACCGCTCAGCAGGGGCGCTTGCGCAGTTCCATCACGTAGTCGTGCGGAGCGCCCGCGGACTCGGCGGCGTCCGCGATCTCGCCGAGGTAGCGCGCCGAGGGCAGGCCGCCCTCGTAGCCGTTCAGGACGTACACCCAGGCCGCCTCCTCGCCGTCCAGCGTGTGCACGCGCACCCGCATCCGGCGGTAGATGTCGAGCCCGACACCCTCCCAGCGGTCCATCGAGTCCTCGTCGAGCGGCGCGATGTCGTAGAGGGCGACGAAGACCTGGTGGCGCGGGGCCTCGACGATCGTCGCGAGCGCGCCCTCCCAGCCCATCTGCTCGCCGCCGAAGGTCAGCCGCCAGTCGTTGATCCAGCCCGTGCCGCGCAGCGGCGAATGGGGTGCGCGGCGCGTCATCAGCCGCGGGTCGAGGTTGCCGGCGTACGCGGCGTAGAGCGACATGTGGTCGAGGGTACGGGAGGGGCGGCGGTGGCGGCGCTCCCGGCCGGGCGCGGGCTGCGGTCCCGGCGGGGCGGGGCCGTGGTCCGGGCGCGGCCCTGGTCCCGGCCGGGCGCGGGCTGCGGTCCCGGCGGGGCCGGGCCGTGGTCCCGGATGGCGGGACCGTGCGCGAAGCACCTTGAAGCGTGCGGGACAATGGGGCACGGAATGCATCCCCCGGGGAGACCCCCCGGAACACCGGCCGGGGCGGCAGCCGGCCGGGTAGACGTGAGGCGGACTTTTCGTGACCCGGATCGTGATCATCGGCGGCGGACCCGGCGGGTATGAGGCGGCCCTGGTGGGGGCCCAGCTCGGCGCGGAGGTGACCGTCGTGGACTGCGACGGTCTGGGCGGGGCCTCGGTCCTGACCGACTGCGTGCCTTCCAAGACCCTCATCGCGACCGCCGAGGTCATGACGACCTTCGACTCGTCGTACGAGGAGCTCGGCATCGTCGTCGCGGACGACACCCCGCACATCGAGCAGGCCGCCCGCGTCGTCGGCGTGGACCTCGGCAAGGTGAACCGGCGCGTCAAGCGCCTCGCCCTCGCCCAGTCGCACGACATCACCGCCTCCGTCACCCGGGCCGGCGCCCGCGTCGTACGGGGCCGTGCCAAGCTCGGCGGCCCGCAGGGCATCGACGGCACCCGCGACGTCATCGTCACGGCCGCCGACGGCACCGAGACGATCCTGACCGCCGAGGCCGTGCTGATCGCCACCGGCGGCCACCCGCGCGAGATCCCGGACGCCCAGCCCGACGGCGAGCGCATCCTGAACTGGACCCAGGTCTACGACCTCGACGAGCTCCCCGAGGAGCTCATCGTGGTCGGCTCCGGCGTCACCGGCGCGGAGTTCGCCGGCGCGTACCAGGCCCTCGGCTCCCGCGTCACGCTGGTGTCCTCCCGCGACCGCGTGCTGCCGGGCGAGGACCCCGACGCGGCCGCCGTCCTCGAGGACGTGTTCCGGCGCCGCGGCATGAACGTCATCGGCCGCTCCCGCGCCGAGTCCGCCAAGCGCGTCGGCGACCGGGTCGAGGTCACGCTCTCGGACGGCCGGGTGCTGACCGGTACGCACTGCCTGATGGCGGTCGGCGCGATCCCGAACACCAAGGACATGAACCTGGAGGAGTCCGGGGTCCGGCTCAAGGACTCCGGGCACATCTGGACCGACAAGGTCTCGCGCACCTCCGCGCCCGGCGTGTACGCCGCGGGCGACGTCACCGGCATCTTCGCGCTGGCCTCCGTCGCCGCCATGCAGGGCCGCATCGCGATGTACCACTTCCTGGGCGACGCGGTGGCCCCGCTGAACCTCAAGACGGTCTCCTCGAACGTCTTCACCGACCCCGAGATCGCGACCGTCGGCTACACCCAGGCCGACGTGGACGCCGGCAAGATCGACGCCCGTGTGGTGAAGCTGCCGCTGCTGCGCAACCCGCGCGCCAAGATGCAGGGCATCCGCGACGGCTTCGTGAAGCTGTTCTGCCGCCCGGGCACCGGCATCGTCGTCGGCGGAGTGGTCGTCTCGCCGCGCGCGAGCGAGCTGATCCACCCCATCTCGATCGCCGTTGACAACAACCTGACGGTCGAGCAGATCGCAAACGCGTTCACCGTGTACCCCTCCCTCTCGGGTTCGATCGCCGAGGTGGCCCGCCAGCTGCACACGCGGAAGGCCGGCGGAGAGGCCTGATCCGGCCCCAACCGCCCCACCCCGCAAGGGAGTTGGGGCGGTAGGCTGCCGGGTGGCGGGATGTTCACCCAGGCCTCGGGGCGCGTATACCACTAGTCGACCCGCCATATGGACAACTTCGGTATTCCGGCGCAAGGAGCTGAAACCAGACGGTCGTTGGGGTTACTGTCAGTTTCGTGTTCGCTGCAGAACGTCGCCAATTGATCCTCGAAATGGTGCGGGCCAACGGAGCGGTGTCGCTCCGGGAGCTCGCCCGCGTCGTCCAGACCTCCGAAGTGACCGTACGGCGGGACGTGCGGGCACTGGAGGCAGAAGGACTCCTCGACCGCCGACACGGCGGTGCGGTCTTGCCGGGCGGTTTCACGCGGGAGTCCGGCTTTCCGCAAAAGTCCCATCTCGCGACGGCGGAGAAGACCGCCATCGCCGATGTCGCGGCCTCCCTCGTCGAAGAGGGCGAGGCCGTCGTCGTCGGCGCGGGCACCACGACCCAGGAGCTGGCCCGCCGGCTCGCCCGGGTGCCCGGCCTCACCGTCGTGACCAACTCCCTCCTGGTCGCCCAGGCGCTGGCCCACGCCAACCGGGTGGAGGTGGTGATGACCGGCGGCACCCTGCGCGGGTCCAACTACGCCCTCGTGGGCAGCGGGGCCGAACAGTCCCTCCAGGGGCTCCGGGTCTCCCGGGCGTTCCTGTCGGGCAGCGGCCTGACGGCCGAGCGCGGCCTGTCCACGTCCAACATGCTCTCCGCGAGCGTGGACCGGGCGCTGGTGCAGGCGGCGGCGGAGGTGGTCGTCCTGGCGGACCACACGAAGCTCGGCACGGACACCATGTTCCAGACGGTGCCGACGGACGTGATGACCCGCCTGGTCACGGACGAACCCCCACCCCACGACGACCGCGCGGCCACGGAGCTCCAGGCCCTGGCCGACCAGGGCGTCCAGATCACGGTGGCGGGCGGCGCGGCCAGCGCCTCAGGCGGCGTGGACGGCATGGGCACCCGCCGCCCCCGCCGCGACTCCCCCCTCCCGGTCCAACGCCGAGGCGGCCCAACGGCCCAACTCCGCAGCGCGTCGGCCCTGTCGGACCCGGGCGAACGGGAACGCGCGAGGGTGGCGGACATGCGGCGGCGGTGAGAAAGCTTGGGCCCCTCCCGATCTTCGGGAGGGGCCCAACCGTTACCTCGGCCGGGGGATTCCTTCCCCCGGCATCGTTAGGAGCATTAGCGCTCCCGCCTGGGGTGAGGGGTTAGTCCGACAACCGCTTGTCGGTTTTCGGCCGACCGCTTACGAATGGTATGGGAGCTTGAAGTCCAGCTCTCGTGCAGCGTCCTCGTACGTTGCAATCATTTCGGAAATAGTAGTGGCGATCTCCTGCAGCGGAAACTGGGCTTCTTCGAGATCGCCGGCGGTCAGGCAGTCGGTCAGCTCCTTCACAGTTTCCTGGAGGATTTTCAATGAATCCCCCTGAATGGCTGCTGCAGGTGAGTTTCGGTTCGGGATCTGAACCACGGCGTAGTTTCCAGAGACGGCTAGGATGGGGCCGATGGTTCCGTTCTGATTCACTGAGCCCTCCTGGGATGGAACATGATGTACGGCTCTGTGTCGACAAGAGGCCCCGTAAAGATGTCTTGGCGTCTTCCTCTGCCCAGGGACACGTCTGCCTTGGGGAGCGAACTCGATATTCTACTCTTGGTTCGGCTGTTTATGCCGGTGATTACGTAATCCCAGTCAGATTCGGCGTGGTAGCCATCAGGGTTGGTGGCGGACCGAGCCCCCTTGGCTCGACTTCCTACTACCGCGATCGATACCCCGCGGCTGTCGGCAGCATTCTGAATTCGCTTGATCTCGGATACTGACAGCCCTTCCAAAACTGCGCCGTTTGCCACAGTCGGGCCGCAATTATGGGTGAGGACGGGAGTAGCGCCCGCCAGCACATAGTACGTGTGCTCGCTTGCGACGGTGAGGTTCCGGACCTGCTTCTGCTGAGTCCAGTGCTTGACTCCGCTTACCTGCACCCAGGTGCCGGCCGACGTCTGAAGCCACTGGCCGACCGTGAGGTCGCTGGCCCGCAGCCACTTGTCCAGAGACGGAGCCCAGAACGGGTGGCCGTCGGTCGCGGTGACGGACTCGGTGGCACCGCCCATTTCGCCGTCGATGTCGATCGTTATCTGGACGAGGTTCTTCTGACCCTCTCCGATGATCTGACTGACAACCGGCTGAGCCGAACTGGCACTGGACTCCGCCTTGGTGGCCAAAACCTCGTCGCCAAGCTCTACGCTCTCAATCGGCTTGGAGGACCCGTCGGCCATGAGGATCTTAGTGCCCGGGACAAAGCTGTTGGTGTTACAGGCGTCGTCGGGGGCCTTCATGTCGCCGCCGCCGTCCTTGTCCGGCGCCGACTTTTTCGGGCCATCGGCCTTCTTCGTCTGCGCGGACTTCGACGACTTGCCGCCGCTATCGGCCTTCTTTGCCTTGGTTGAGGATGCCTTGCCTTGCTTGGCTGCCGTTGCCTTGGCCTCGTCGGCCTTCTTTGCAGCTGCGGCGGCTGCCTCCTGGGCAGCTCTGCGTGCCGCGGCGGCTTCCTCCTCCAGCTTTCTCGCTCGCTCGGCGGCTTCCTCTATTTGGCGTTTCCACTCGGCCAGGTCCTCGGCGTACTTGGCCATGGCCTGCTGGTATTGCTCGACGCGCCGGAGAATGTCGCGTGCCAGAGCGAGTTTCTGCGACCAGCTGTTGAAGGCCTCCCAGGCCCTGTCCAGCGCCTTGATGATGCGCTTGGCGCGGCCCGCGAAGGGCAGTGCCGCGTCCAGGGCGAGTCCGGCGCAGGCTCCCCACGAACCGCTGAGACAATCGCGGATGTCGTTGTAACCCGAGGCGTCTTTCAGGATGCCCATCGCGATCTCGAGCGCGATGTCCAGGGCGCTCTTGCCTTGGATCATATTGGCCCAGGCCGCCTCCGCGTCCGTGAAGTCCTTGATCGGCATCACGGGAGGCGCGATCGACAGACCGCTAGGGTCGCTGAAGGTCACCGGCGAGTTGTTGGCGTAGACGTACGGGTTCTGCTGTTTCGGTTCGTTGAAGTCGATGATGGGGTCGACCGACAAGAACCGGCCTGTAGCCGGGTCGTACTCCCGAGCACCCAGATGGACGGTGCCGATGGAGTCGTCGACCTCTCCGCCGACGAAGCCCTTCTTGCCCGGCCAGACGGACGGGGCCGCGCCGCGCACCTCGCCGTACGGGGTGAACTTCCGGCGGGTGACTGCAGAGGACTTGGCGTCCACCGCAGTCGTTGCGGTGCCGTTCTGGTCGCCCATCAGGTACGACGTGGAGATCACGCCGTCCTTGGCCGTCTTGACCATGACCGGACCGGCCGGGTGGGCGTAGTAGCGCGTGCCCTCCAGCTTGCCCGCCGCTGTCAGTTTGACCTCCGTTCCCGGCAGGTACAGCGTGGTACCCGTCTTGTCACGTTTGATCAAGCGGTTGCCACCGGCGTCGTAGACGAAGCCGGTGGTGTCGGTGCCCTTAGTGACCCTCTCCAGCTGGCCCGCAGTGTTCCAGTCCAGGGTCTGCGTGTCGCCCTGGATGGTCCGGGTCTTCGTGTTGCCTGCCGTGTCGTAGGTGTACGACTCGGTGCGCGAACCGCCCGGTCCGGTGGTGTCAACCTTCTTCAGACCGTTGGCGCCAGCCTGTCCCGGAGTGCCGTAGGTGTAGGTGCGCGTGACGTCCTTGGTGGGGTCACCGGTCGTGGAGTGCTGGACATCCTTCGTGCGGTTGCCCGCCGCGTCGAAGCTGTAGGAGCTCCAGTACGGGTTCGGGCCGCCGACCTGCGGCTTGGAGCCGGGGCCGGACGCGTTCGGCTGGGCCGCGCAGTCGTCCGTCGCGGTCCAGGCCTCGTTCATACGGCGCAGGTAGTCGTACGCGTAGCACTGCACGTCGGCAGTGGCGGTCGGTCCTTCCTTGTCAGTGATCTTGAGGATGTTGCCGACGTCGTCGTACTTGAACGTCGTGTCGTTGATCGCGCCCGGCGCCTTCTCCCGGCTGTTGACGGTTCGGGTGACACGCCGCGTCTGCTCGTCGTAGTAGTTCGTCGTGTAGACCTGCGACAGGGCAGGACCCGTATAGGTGCGGAGTACGTCGCCCATCGGCGAGTAGTCGACCTTGTCGACGAACGTCTTCCCCTCGATGCCCATCATCGTGGGCAGCTCGAAGTGGTTGTACTGCATCTCGGTGAGTTCGATGGGCAGGCCGGCCACGGCCGGCTGCTCCGACCACTCGACCAGGCCGGTGTTCTCCCGGTATCCGGTGGTGAACTCGTACGTGCCGGCGAGTGCCTCCTCACCCTTCGAGGAAGGGATGGTGACCTTCGTACCCGTCGGGCGGTACTCGGTGTCGTACCCGGTTACTTCCTGGGTGTACGCCTTTCCGTCCACGAATCGGGTCGAGGCCACGGGCAGGCCGATGGCCCCCGGCAGGGTGTCGAATGTGGTCGAGGTGAGCTTCGGGCCCGTCACCGAGCCTTCGTGCATGGCGACGGTGCGGCCGAGGGCGTCGTACTCGGGAACGAGTACCTTCCCACGGGCGTCGGTCATGGTGGCCACGCGGTCACCCTGGCCGTACGTCATCGTCGACGTGCCCTTGTCCGGGTCCGTCAACTTGGTCTGGCGGCCGCGGATGTCGTACTCGAAGCCCCACTTGTCGCCCGCCTGGTTGACGACCGACTCCAGTGCTCCGCGCTGGTTGTACGCGTACGTCGTCTTGTCGTACGCGCCCGTCGGGGAGTCCGACTTGAAGAAGCGGAGCTCCGTCTTGCGGCCCGCGCCGTCCAGGAAGGCGCGGGTCGGGGTCTCGCCCTTCGGGGGGTCGACCGTGATGTTGTCGCCGCCGTACGTCGTCGTCGTACGCGACGTCTCCTCGCCGAACTTGCGCGAGATCTGGGCGGTCGAGCGGCCCGACCCGTCGTACCGGGTCATCGTCGAGGACGGGACCTCGTTGTCCTTCGGGGCGAACTGGACCCCGGAGGCCGTACCGGCCGTGTAGTAGGCGCCGTTGCTCTTCCAGACCTGGCCGAGGCTGTTGTAGAAGGTGTCCGAGATGACCCGGCCACCGCTCAGTGCCTCCATCTGGGTCTGGCGGATGCGCAGGCTGCTGTCGTAGATGTCGTAGCTGGTGCGGTAGGTGCCGTCGTCCAGCAGTGCCTTGTTGGTGATGACGACCGGACCGTCGGTGCGGACGTCGTACGAGAACATGCCGTTCGGCGACTTGTTCTGCGGGTTGCGGGACGGGGACCACACCTTCGACAGGCGGCCGAGGGAGTCGTACTCCATCACTTGCCGGCGGCCGTTGGTGTCCTGCTTCGCGAGGATCGAGCCGCGGCCCTGGTCGGTCTCCGTGGTCTGGGAGTGGCCCAAGTGGTTGGTGGTGACTACCTTGGTGACGATCTGGCCCGACGCCGGCGTGTAGTCCAGCTTCGTGGTCTTGCCGAAGACGTCGGTGCTGGTCTTCGGGCGGCCGTACGCGTCGAAGGTCGCGCTGCCGTCGACCTGGTAGGTGGGGTTGCCGCCGGAGTAGCCCGTCAGGGACTCCGTCGACTTCACGTTGCCCGCCGCGTCGTAGGACATCTTGATGTCCGACGTCACGTCCGCCGGCTTCTGCACGCCGGTGGCGTCGCAGGCCTTCGCGACCGTCTCCACCCGCTTCTGGCGGGCGATGATCCAGCGGGTCTCGTCCGCGTCGTACCAGTAGCGGCTGCAGCTGTCGTCGGACGGGTCGGCGACGTCACCGCGGTTCGAGACCCATTCGGCGAGGCCGCGGGCGTCGTACTTGGTGGTCATCGCCGTACGGCGCCAGCCGCGGCCGTCCGACAGCAGGATGCGGGAGTTGACGCCCGTCGTCTGCTGGACGAACGCCTGCTGGGGCTCGATGTCCTCCGCGGTCGTCTCGCCCTTGCGCAGGCGGGTCGCCGTGGGGCCGTGCAGCCACGGGGTGTAGGTCGTGGCCGCTTCGAGCGCGCCGCCCTCGCCGTTGTACGCCAGGACCTCGCGGGTCTGGCCGGCGTAGAGGCGGTGGTCCGCCATCTCGACGCCCTCGGAGTCCTTGACCTTGACCGAACGGGTGCCGCCCGCAGGCGTCGCCCGGTCTCCGTCGAGGCCGCGGAAGAACAGCGTCTCCGTCTGGGAGCGCTTGTCCGGGGCCTGGCCGATGAAGGTCCGGACCCGCTCGTAGCCGCGCCACTGGGACCAGGTGCGCGTCTTCGGACGCATCATCTCGGTCTCGTCGTCGAACGCCCACGCCGGGTCACCGATGAACTCGTACTCGGTGCGCCGCGACGGCGAGTTGCCGTTGCGGTCGTCCTCCTGGACCCAGTCCACGACGTGCTTGTGGAACCAGTCGGTGGAGTAGATCTTCCGCTCGCGCGCGGGATCGGTGGGATCCGGCAGCTCGGAGACCACCGGGTAGCAGCGCAGCGTGTTGGCCTCCGGGGAGGCCGGCATCACGCGCGGGTTCGCCGCCCGGCACTGGTTTTCCTTGTAGTGCGCCAGGATCGTCGAGCCGGTCTCGGTGTCGATCGCCTCGATCCGGTAGCGGCGGTACGCGGGCTTGCCGTCGCCCAGGCCGTCCACGCGGTTGTCGAGCTGCTTGCCGCGGAACTTCACCGGGGGCAGGTCGAGCGGTGCGCCGTTCTTGCCGTAGTGCTTGATCTCGGCGAGCCACAGCGGGTAGTCCGTGCCGTCACCGGTCGCCGGGAAGGTCTGCTTCAGCGTCCAGGTGTCGACCGCCTTGGGAGCGGTGCCGTTCCAGACGAAGGTGCTGACCTCGGTCAGCCGCTTGCGGGTGAAGAAGGTCGGGGTGAACCGGCCCTTGCACTCCTCACCACTGGCGCACAGCTGGTCGCCCGGGGTGTCGGGCCACTCCTTGGCGATCTCCCACGCGACCTCCGGCTTCAGCTTCGCTTCCGCGCAGTCGAAGGCGTCCGTCTTGATGCAGCGTTCTTCGACCTTGAACTTGACCTGGGCCGGGGCATTGGCGAACAGGTTGTCGCTGCGCAGGCCGTAGGAGATGTGGTCCAGCCAGCCGGACCGGTCGTACGGGCGGGCGGTCGAACCACCTGCGATCTTGTAGTTCGATCCGTAGTGGTTGACCTCCTTCTCGTACCAGTACGTCATCGCGTTGCCGCGCGGGTCCACGACGTAGTCGAGGTTCCAGCGGTACGTCTGGTCGCAGACGGCGTCGGCGAACGTCGCGGTGTAGCAGGGCTCGCCCGGGTGGTTGCCGTAGACGGGCACGTTCCAGGCGGACTTGGTGACGGGCTTGCCCGCGGTCCAGCCGGGGACCCTGTTCAGGCCGAAGTAGAACTGGATGCCCTGGGGGTTGGTGAACCGCCAGTGGTCACCCTCCTTGTCACCGTTCTGCGCGCCCTGGAGCAGCTCGATCTTCGAGCCGTCGTCCTTGGCCGGGCGCCACTTCTTGGTGACGTCGTCCAGGACGAGCGGCGTGGAGCCGCCGTTGAGGGACATGGTGACCATCGGAGCGCCGTGGCAGAGGTCGCCCGTGTCGTCCTTCGGGTTGTTGTACCCGGAGTCCTTGCGCTTGTCCTGGCTGCACGGGACGTAGCCCCGCTCGATGTAGTTCGAGGCCAGGTCCCAGCCGTCGCCGACCCACGAGGTCTGCTGGGTCGCGGCGCTGGTGCGGCCGTCGATCTGGGAGCTGGAGTAGCCCAGCGACAGCGACGGGCTCGGGCCGCCGAGGGAGGCGGGGATCTCCAGCGGGTAGGACCAGGAGAAGTCACCGGCCGAGCCGCCGGCCTGCCAGGACCCCGAGGGGTTCAGCGAGGTGGCCTTGTACGTGCCGTTCGCGCCGTCGGCGCCCGGGGAGGCGGCCAGGGTCATCCCGCCGGCGGCGGGGGCGGCGGCCGGACCCGCGGCGGCCAGGCCCGCGAGGGCCGGGGCGTTGAGGAAGGCCTTGCCCGCGGGCTTCGGCGCCGTGGCGGGCTTGGCCGGGGCGTCGAAGGTGGCGACGAGCTTGCCGGTCTCCGCGTCGTTCCTGGTGGTGACCGGCGTGCTGCCCTGGCATTCGGGCTTCTGCGGGGTGGTCAGCGCACAGGTCGGGATCGCGGTGAAGCGGAGGCGGGATCCCCAGCTGCCGCCGTAGGCGTTCTTGAAGGCGGCGTAGTCGAGCTCCACCGAGACGGGAGCGGCGGAGCCGCCCGTGTCGGTGCGCTCGACCGAGAGGAGCAGGCTGCTCGTCAGGCCGGCGCGCTCGGCGGTGGCCCGGTCGTGCAGGTCCACCTTGACCTTGACGTCGGTGGGGGCCGCCGCCGCGGCGTCCGCGGCCGCGGACATGCCGGCCGCGGACCGCTGGGCGGCGGCGGGCGACTTCGTGAGGTCCGCGGAGGCGACCGACACCGGGAGCTTGCCCGCCTTGACCGCCTGGCCCGCGACGCCCGCGTCGCGCGCCGGGAGCGCGAACGCCCCGGCGGAGGAGGACTTCAGTGACGTGGCCGGCGCTGCGGGTGTGCTGGGCAGGGTGATCTCGGCGGAGCCCGCCGCGGGCCACGCGATCTTCGGGGCCCCCTTCCAGGCCTTCGTCTGCGACTCGGCGGGACCGGGGGCGGGCTTGCCCTTGACGGGTTCGCCGGTGACCTTGGTCAGTTTCTGGTTGCCCGGCAGCGCGGGCCCGGCGGCGGCCGCGTCGATCGCGGTCAGCCCCGTGGTCAGCATGGCGAGGCCGAGGACGGGTATCGGCCACCGCCAGACACGCCTCAAAGGCGCACGCATCGCGTGCGCCTGGGATCGTCTCAAAATTCGAACACTCCAGTCTGGAAGCGCGGATTCACAGGTTTCTGCGCTATGGATAATCGCGCTGAACCTAACAGTGGAGGGGCCGCTCACTGAAAAGCGAGCGGATTCCCGGGCCGGTAAAGGATCCGGCGTCCATGCAGGTCAGAGCGCTAACCGGAATGAAGTATTCGGAATTTGGCATTCCGCGAGAATGTCTGATAATGCGCCGCGCGGAGCTTGCGCCCGAAACGGGTATCACTTCGGACTTTGGTCGGTTCGACTGCTACAAATCAATCGAACACCTGTGACCTGTCGCCGAGAAAGGCCGAAAACCGGCCCCCAGGGCGGAGAGGTCCATCGATCCATTTCGGCCGCTCCTGTCACGGAGCCGCCGGAACCGACCCCGAGGACTCAGTCAGTGAGACCCTTCCCGACGCGTCCGCGCGTCGCCGGCCCGCCCTCCCGCAGGGCACCGGTACTCACCCTGGCGACCGCCCTGGTCGCCACCCTGATCGGCAGCGCGGTGCCCGCATCCGCCGCCGCGGCGCCAGCCGCCGACAAGCCCAAGGCCGCGTCGCCCACCGAGGCGGAGGCCACGGCCAAGGCGGGCACCGAGGCCAAGCGCACCGGCAAGCGCGTCGAGATCACTTCGAAGCGCACGGAGAACGAGGAGATCTGGGCCAACCCGGACGGATCCTTCACCTCCGAGCAGTCGCTGGTGCCGACGCGCGTCTACCGCAGCGGCAAGCTGGTCCCCCTGGACACCGGCTTGCAGAAGCTGAAGGACGGGCGGATCGCCCCCAAGGCGACCCGCAGCGAGCTCACCTTCTCCGGCGGCGGCAACGCCCCGCTCGTCACCATGCGCAAGGACGGCCGGGACGTCACCCTCACCTGGCCGAAGCCGCTCCCCGCGCCCACGCTGGACGCCAACAGCGCCACGTACGCCGAAGTCCTGAAGGGCGTGGACCTGCGGGTCGCAGCGGACGCGACCGGCTTCTCCCACCAGCTCATCGTGAAGACCCGCGAGGCCGCGGCCGATCCGGCGCTGGCCTCCCTCGACTTCGGTCTCAAGGGCAACGGCGTCACCCTGCGCAAGGAGCAGAACGGCGAGCTGAAGGCCCTCGATCCCGCGGGCCAGCCCCTGTTCTCCTCCGTCAAGCCGCAGATGTGGGACTCCAGCGCGGACCAGCCCGCGCCCACCACCCCGGCGGCCGCGGCCAAGTCCTTCTCCGAGTCCGCCCTCAAGCCCTCCGCGGGTGCCCAGGCCGCCCCGGAGGCGGGCACGCGCGCGCCCGCGGTCGACGACCGGACACCCGCCGTCGACGGCATCGCCCTGCGCAGCAAGGAGGCCGACCTGGGCGTCGACCTCAAGGGCGACAAGCTCACCCTCACCACGGACCGGAAGCTCCTGACGGCGCCGGACACCAAGTTCCCGGTCGTCATCGACCCCAAGTGGCGGGACGACTGGAAGTCGGCCTGGGCGCTCGCCTACAAGCACAACGGGATCGCCGGCTCGGCGGGCAACTCGTACTGGAACGGCGGCAACCTCAGCAACGACGCCCGCGTCGGCTGCTCCAAGGACCCGGCCTACGGCTATGCGGTGGTCTGCGCGAAGACGTTCTTCCAGATCGGCATGGGCGACCTGGCCGGCAAGCAGATCCTCGACGCCACCTTCCGCATCCAGCAGAGGCACGCGGGTTCCTGGAACTGCCAGTCCGGCGACATCCAGATCTGGGACACCGATACCATCACCGGCAGCACCAGCTGGAACAACCAGCCGACCTGGAAGCGCATGGTCGACTCCTCCAGCCAGTCCTACGGCGGCCGCAACTGCACCAGTGACGGCTCCCTCCTGGAACTGGACGTGACCTCCGCGGTCGGCGACGCCGCCCGCTGGAACTGGCCCGCCTGGACCATGGGCCTGAAGTCCTCCAACGACACGGTCGACGTCTCCTGGCGCAAGATGAACCCGGACAGCGCCCGCATCTCGACCCGGTACAACACGCTGCCGAACGCCCCGACCGACCGGTCGATGCAGCCGGAAGTGGCCTGCCAGGGCGGTGTGATCGGCAAGACCGACATGGTCGAGCTGCGCGCCCGCATCAGCGACGCCGAGGACAACGGCCTGAAGGCCGAGTTCCACTACTGGAACGCCGAAAACTACGGCACCCTCAAGGCGCCCAGGATCGACGTGGCCAGCGGCGGTGTCGCCCTCGTGCGGATCCCGCTCAGCGAGCTCACCGGCAACTCCTATCGGTGGGACGTACGCGGTCTCGACGAGGCCGGCGCGGGCCCCTGGGCCGGCCAGTGCGTGTTCTCCATCGACCGCAGCCGCCCCAGTGCGCTGCCGGGCGTCACCTCGGTCCAGTTCCCCGAGAACGACGACGTCAACACCGCCTACGCGCGCACCGAGGGCACCTTCGCCCTGAGCAACGGCGGCGTCTCCGACGTCACCCAGTACCAGTGGTACACGGCGGGCGACCCGACCGTCCGCACGGTGACCGCGGCGGCCAACGGTGCGGCACAGATCAAGTACACCCCGAACGCGGCCGGTCCGCACGCCCTCTACGTCCGGAGCCTCGACGCGGCGGGCAACCGCTCCGACGTGAAGCCGTACCACTTCTACGCCAAGCGCAAGGCCGAGCGCGACAAGCACGGTGACCTCAACGGCGACGGCATCATCGACATCTGGAGCGTGGACCCTGGATCGGGCCGCCTGTGGATGGTGCCGGGCAAGGGCAACGGCACCTTCGGCGAGCCCCGGCTGGTCGAGAAGGGCAACTTCGCCAACGCCGTCTCGCTGAGCCAGTGGGGGAGCTTCGGCGAGGACTACTACGAGGACCTCGTCGTACTGCGGCCCTCGGAGGACCCCACCACCAACAAGCTCTACGTCTACCGGGGCGCCGGTGACGGTACCCTCCAGGACCCCGAGGCCCACCGGATCGAGCTGACGGCACGCAACAACGTCCACTGGGCCCAGGCCCAGGCCCAGCAGGCGCTGGCCATCGGCAGCGTCAACGACGACAACCTGGACGGGAAGATCGGGGAGGACGACCACCCCGACATGCTGGTGAAGGAGAACGGCACCCTCTGGCTGTACTTCGGTACCGGCGGGGCCAGCCTGCTGCCGCGCAACCTGCCGCCCGTCCCGCTCGGCAACGCCGACTGGCAGAACATGACCCTGATCGCCCCCGGCGACCTCAACGGCGACACGCTGCCGGAGATCTGGGCCCGCGACAAGACCACCGGCAAGATCCACCAGTACACCAGCCGCAAGGCCTCCGACAGCGCGTCACCGGCCGCCCTCGACCTGACGGTGTACGGCGACCCCGCCGTCCGCACGAGCGCCATCGCCACCGGTTTCACCGGCGCCGCCTTCCCGCACCTGGCCAGCCTCGGCGACTTCGAGAAGGACGGCTTCGCCGACCTGTGGTCGCGCAACGCCAGCGGCGTCGTCAACAAGTACCCCGGCCGCCAGTCGCTCGACGGATCCGTCTTCGGTTCGGCCGTCCAGGTCGCCGTGAGCGGCACGCCCTGGAGCGAGTGCGCGTACGTCGACTCCGCAACGTCCACGGCCCAGGTCAAGCTGTGCGGTCCGATCCTGGCCAAGTTCAAGGCCAAGGGCGGTGTCACGCACTTCGGCAAGCCCTCGGGCAACGTCACCGAGACGGCTGACGGCGGCCGGTTCGTGCACCTGCGCACGAACGGCGCCGCCAGTGACAACGCCTCGATCTACTGGCACCCGAGCACCGGTGCCTGGCTGACCATGAACGCCATCCGCCAGAAGTGGATGTCGCTCGGAGCCGAGAAGGGCTTCCTCGGCTACCCGACCTCCGACGAGAACCTCACCTTCGACCAGGTCGGCTGGTTCTCCACCTTCACCGGATCCGGCGGCAACGGCGCCATCTACTGGGCGCCCGAGACCGGCCCCTGGTCCCTCCACGGCACCATCTACAGCAAGTACCTCGCGACCGGCGGCCCCGGCGGCTGGCTGGGCTACCCGACCACCGACGAGGTCAACCACTCCGACGGCATCGGCCGTTACAACCACTTCCGGCACCGCAAGGAGACGTACGACACCGCCTCCATCTACTGGACGACCGAGACCCAGAAGGCCTGGTCCGTGCGCGGCGCCATCCGCCAGAAGTGGCTGAGCCTCGGCGCCGAGAAGAGCTTCCTGGGCTACCCGCAGTCCGACGAGTACGACGTCGCCGGCGGCCCCCGCGAGGACTTCAAGGGCGGCTACATCCGGCACAACCGCACCACCGGCGCCACCGTCGACCACAAGCCGGGCGACCGCACCGCCCACCTGCGCAACGACCTGGCCGGTGACTTCAACGGCGACGGCCGTTCCGACATGGCCACCGTGTACGACTTCGGCAGCGGCACGACCGCGCTCTACGTCCTGCCCGCCAACGAGGGCGGCGGCTTCATGGCGCCCGTCCTCGCCTTCAACAGCGGCGTCGGCAACTTCAACGCCGCCAGCGCGCAGTGGGTCGTCGGCGACTTCAACGCCGACGGTCGCGACGACCTGGCCGCGCTGTACGACTACGGCGACGGCGACGGCCCCAACGGCCTGTTCACCTTCCTCGGCCAGGCGGACGGGACCTTCAAGTCCCTGCCGCGCAGCGCCTACGTCGGCGCGGGCAACTGGGACGCGTTCAAGGCGAAGCCGGTCGCCGGCGACTTCAACGGCGACGGCCGCGACGACGTGGCCATGTTCTACGACCACGGCGGCTCGACCGGCGCCCACACCTTCCTGTCCAAGCCGGACGGCACGTTCAACGCCTCCTTCGGCAGCTGGCGGTCGGGCAACGGCAACTGGTACTGGAACGAGTCCAAGCAGGTCGCGGGCGACTTCAACGGCGACGGCCGGGACGACATCCTCGCCCTGTACGGCCACGGCGACGGATCCGTCGAGGCGTACACGCTGCTCGGCAAGCCCGACGGCGGCCTCGCGGACCCCGTGAAGTCGTGGAACCGCAAGCCGGGTGACTGGTCGTACAGCGCCAGCAAGCTGACCTCGGGCGACTTCAACGGCGACGGCCGCGCCGACGCCGCCATCATGTTCGACTACGGCCTCGGCCGATCGGCCCTGTTCACGCTGACGGGCAAGCCCGACGGCGGGGTCAACGAGGACTTCGTGAGCTGGACCCGTCCGGCAGGGTGGTTCGCGTTCAACCTCGGCAACCTGGTCTCCGGTGACACGGACAAGGACGGCCGCGACGACGTCTCGGTCATGTACAACACCTCCAACGGCGCGACCTTGGCCTACACGTTCAAGGCCCGTCCCGACGGTGGCTTCAACGGCCACCTGAGGAGCTGGGAGGCGCCGGCGGGCACCTGGTAGTCGGGTCCCGCACATGACGCGGCCCCCAGGACCCGTTCGGGTCCTGGGGGCCGTTCGCGTCATGCGGACCGCGGACGTCAGTCCTTGATCTCGCAGATCGTCGCGCCCGAGGTGAGGGACGCGCCGACCTCGGCCGTCAGGCCGACGATCGTGCCCGAGCGGTGGGCGTTGAGGGGCTGCTCCATCTTCATGGCCTCGAGTACGACGACCAGCTCGCCCTCCTCGACACGCTGGCCCTCCTCGACCGCGACCTTGACGATCGTGCCCTGCATCGGGGAGGCGAGGGTGTCGCCGGAGGCGGCCGGGCCGGACTTCTTGGCCGCGCGGCGCTTGGGCTTGGCGCCGCCCGCTGCGGCCGTGCGGGCCAGGGTCATGCCCAGGGACGACGGCAGCGAGACCTCGAGGCGCTTGCCGCCGACCTCGACGACCACCGTCTCGCGGCCCGGCTCGTCCTCGGTGTCCTCCGCGGCCGGGGCCGTGAACGGCGGGATCTCGTTGACGAACTCGGTCTCGATCCAGCGGGTGTGGACCGTGAAGGGTCCCTCCGCGGGGGCGAAGGCCGGGTCGACGACGACGGCGCGGTGGAACGGGACGGCCGTGGCCATGCCCTCGATCTCGAACTCGGCGAGCGCGCGGGCGGCGCGCTGGAGCGCCTGCTCGCGGGTGGCGCCGGTGATGACCAGCTTGGCGAGCAGCGAGTCCCAGGCCGGGCCGATGACCGAGCCGGACTCCACGCCCGCGTCGAGGCGCACGCCCGGACCGGACGGCGGGGCGAACTTCGTCACGGTGCCCGGGGCCGGCAGGAAGCCGCGGCCCGGGTCCTCGCCGTTGATGCGGAACTCGAAGGAGTGGCCGCGCAGGACGGGGTCCCCGTAGCCGAGCTCCTCGCCGTCGGCGATGCGGAACATCTCGCGGACCAGGTCGATGCCGGTGACCTCTTCGGTGACCGGGTGCTCGACCTGGAGGCGCGTGTTGACCTCCAGGAAGGAGATCGTGCCGTCGGTGCCGACGAGGAACTCGACGGTGCCGGCGCCGACGTAGCCGGCTTCCTTCAGGATCGCCTTGGAGGCGGCGTACAGCTCCGCGTTCTGGGCCTCGCTGAGGAACGGCGCGGGGGCCTCCTCGACCAGCTTCTGGTGGCGGCGCTGGAGCGAGCAGTCACGGGTGGAGACGACGACCACGTTGCCGTGGGTGTCGGCCAGGCACTGGGTCTCGACGTGCCGCGGCTTGTCGAGGTAGCGCTCGACGAAGCACTCGCCGCGGCCGAAGGCGGCGACGGCCTCGCGGACGGCGGAGTCGTAGAGCTCCGGCACCTCTTCGAGGGTGCGGGCGACCTTGAGGCCGCGGCCGCCGCCGCCGAAGGCCGCCTTGATGGCGATGGGCAGGCCGTGCTCCTTGGCGAAGGCGACGACCTCGTCGGCCCCGGAGACCGGGTCCGGGGTGCCGGCGACCAGCGGCGCGCCGGCGCGCTGGGCGATGTGGCGGGCGGCGACCTTGTCACCGAGGTCGCGGATGGCCTGCGGCGGCGGGCCGATCCAGGTCAGGCCGGCGTCGAGCACGGCCTGGGCGAATTCGGCGTTCTCGGAGAGGAAGCCGTATCCGGGATGGATGGCGTCCGCGCCGGAATCGGCTGCGGCCTGGAGGACCTTGGAGATGTCCAGGTAGCTGGCGGCCGGGGTGTCACCGCCCAACGCGAAAGCTTCGTCTGCCGCGCGGACGTGCAGAGCGTCCCGGTCCGGATCGGCGTAGACGGCTACGCTCGCGATCCCGGCGTCCCGGCAGGCCCGAGCAACGCGGACAGCGATTTCGCCACGGTTGGCGATGAGCACCTTGCGCACGATGGCTCCCTCCTTGAAACAAGCTGAGTTTAGGGACAGCCCACACGGCCTTACGACCCTTCCCCGGTGGTGAGCTTGCCCACACAGAGTGTGATTCGAGGTTCGCTCTACCGGGGAACCCTTATGGCGCCCCAGGTCAGGGGGATCCCCGACTGCACAGTAACCCCGTATTACAGCCCGGGTCTCTGTCATGCCGGTCAGCGGCCCCGGGTGATTCTTTGTCGAGTCCCTACGAACGGCCCACACGTTCCCCGCGTGATCCCTGTGCGCGGCCCCTCCCGTAACGAAGCGGCCCGCACCCCTTGTCCGTACGTTTACCCGTTAGTAGCCTCCAGGCGTCGAACAGGCTTGTGACGCGTGGGGGGTGGGGGCATCGTGTTGCGAAGACTCGTGGCCGGACTGGCCGCGATCGTACTGGTGGCGGAAGCGGCCGTACTCGTGTTCGTCCACATCGTGCTGGGCAGGACCACCGCCAACCAGTCGATGTCGATCGCGGGCAGCGATCCGGATGTCATGTCCAAGGCAACCTACGCCCTCGGGGCGGGCATGGGCGCCTTCCTCGTGCTGTCCGCCGTGCTCGCCGCCCTGACGGCCGTACGCGACCGCGCGCCCGGCGGTTTCGCCCGCGTCGTGCTCGTCTCGGCCGCCGTCACCCACGGGGTGCTCGGCATCCTCGCCGTCGTCCTGATCGGCTGGGGCGCCTTCGCGGCGACCACGCTGATCCTGTGCCTGCTGGTCCTCACCCTGACCCTGTACGCCGCCCCGCGCGGGGCGGGCGCGCAGGACGCCCCGCCGCCGCTCGGGGAGCTCAAGCCCACAAATCCGTGATGGACACGCCCAGTTCGCCCAGCAGGGAGCGCAGCAGCGGCATCGACAGCCCGATCACGTTGCCGTGGTCCCCGTCGATGCCCTCGATGAACGGCGCCGACAGCCCGTCCAGGGTGAACGCGCCGGCCACGTGCAGCGGCTCGCCGCTCGCCACGTACGCGGCGACCTCCGCGTCCGTCGGCTCGCCGAAGCGCACCGTCGTGGAGGCCGTCGCCGAGACCTGACGGCCGCTCACCGTGTCGATCACGCAGTGCCCGGTGCGCAGCACGCCGGCCCGCCCGCGCATCGCCTTCCAGCGGGCCGTGGCCTCCGCGGAGTCCGCCGGCTTGCCCAGCGCCTCGCCGTCCAGCTCCAGTACGGAGTCGCAGCCGATCACCAGGGCGCCCGCGGCCTCCTCCAGGGCCGCCACCACCCCGGCCTTGGCCTCGGCCAGGGCCAGCGCCAGCTCGGCCGGCTCTTCGTGGTCCAGCGTGTCCTCGTCGAAGCCGCTGACGATCACGTGCGGGGCGAGCCCGGCCTGCCGCAGCAGGTTCAGCCGGGCGGGGGAGGCGGAGGCGAGGACGAGCGGGCGCGGTTCGGCAGTCATGCCCGCCATCGTAGGGCGGCGCACGGCGGCCCCGGCAGCCGGACCGGGACCGGCATCCGGCCGCGGGCGGCGGCCGGATCAGAAGTGGCCCACGCCCAGCACGTAGACGCCCACGAGCATCGCGAGGGCGATCACCACCGTCAGCCGCCGGATCATCGCCTGCGCGTCGCGCATGTCCTTCGGCGGCTCGTTCTCAGGGTCGGACCAGAGCATGCTCCGATCCTGTCCCCGGGACGGGAGGGGCGCCTGAGTACCCGTACTCAGGCGCCACCGTCCGTTCGCGTCATATTCCGCCGTGGGGACCGGGCCGGGCCCTAGCCGGGCCAGTACGTACGGCCCCACGCGCGCGGCCCCGGCTGCGGCAGCCGGCGGCGCGCCACCCGGGCGGGCGTCGACCACTCGTCCGCCACCCGGGGCGCGCCCGGCGGCACCGAGGCCAGCGCCGCCGCGCGCGCTTGGACCACCGCCAGTGCGGCGGCCAGCTCCTCCGCGGTCGGATTGCCCTTGACGACCTTGATCACCACAGAGACCTCCTGGAGGGGCTAGAGGGGGATGTTGCCGTGCTTCTTCGGCGGCAGGGACTCGCGCTTGGTGCGCAGCTGCCGAAGCCCCTTCACCACGTGCGCCCGGGTCTCGGACGGCATGGTCACCGCGTCGATGTATCCGCGCTCGGCGGCCGTGTACGGGTTCAGCAGCGTGTCCTCGTACTCGGCGATGAGCCGTGCCCGGGTCTCCTCCACATCATCCGCCTCCGCGATGGTGCGGCGGTGCAGGATGTTGACGGCGCCCTGCGCTCCCATGACGGCGATCTGCGCGGTCGGCCAGGCCAGGTTGAGGTCCGCGCCGAGGTGCTTGGAGCCCATGACGTCATAGGCGCCGCCGAAGGCCTTGCGGGTGATCACGGTGATCAGGGGGACCGTGGCCTCCGCGTACGCGTAGATCAGCTTCGCGCCGCGCCGGATGATTCCGTTGTACTCCTGGTCCGTGCCCGGAAGGAAGCCCGGGACGTCCACGAACGTCAGCACCGGGATGTTGAAGGCGTCGCACGTCCGGACGAACCGCGCCGCCTTCTCCGAGGCGTTGATGTCCAGGCAGCCGGCGAACTGCATCGGCTGGTTGGCGACGATGCCCACCGGGTGGCCCTCGACCCGGCCGAAGCCGGTCAGGATGTTCGGCGCGAAAAGGGACTGCGTCTCCAGGAACTCCGCGTCGTCGAGCACGTGCTCGATCACGGTGTGCATGTCGTACGGCTGGTTCGCGCTGTCCGGGATCAGCACGTCGAGCTCGCGGTCGCTGTCGGTGACCTCGGTGTCGGCCTCCTCGGGGAAGGCGGGCGGCTCGGAGAGGTTGTTCGACGGCAGGTACGCGAGGAGCGACTTCACGTACTCGATGGCGTCCTTCTCGTCGCCCGCCATGTGGTGCGCGACGCCGGACGTGCTGTTGTGCGTCCGGGCCCCGCCCAGCTCCTCGAAGCCGACGTCCTCGCCGGTGACCGTCTTGATGACGTCCGGGCCGGTGATGAACATGTGCGAGGTCTGGTCGACCATGACGGTGAAGTCGGTGATGGCGGGCGAGTACACCGCGCCGCCCGCGCAGGGCCCCACGACCAGGCTGATCTGCGGGATCACGCCCGACGCGTGGACGTTGCGGCGGAAGATCTCGCCGTACATGCCGAGCGCGCTCACGCCCTCCTGGATGCGGGCGCCGCCGGAGTCGTTGATGCCGATCAGCGGGCAGCCGGTCTTCAGGGCGAAGTCCATGACCTTCATGATCTTCTGCCCGTAGACCTCGCCGAGGGCCCCGCCGAAGACGGTGAAGTCCTGCGAGAACACGGCCACCGGACGGCCGTCCACCGTGCCGTAGCCGGTGACGACGCCGTCGCCGTACGGGCGGGTCTTCTCCAGCCCGAAGGCGGTGGAGCGGTGCCGGGCGAACTCGTCGAGCTCGACGAACGAGCCCTCGTCCATCAGCAGGGCCACCCGCTCACGCGCCGTCAGCTTGCCCTTGGCGTGCTGCTTCTCCACAGCACGCGCGGATCCGGCGTGGGTCGCTTCGTCGATGCGGCGCTGCAGATCCGCGATCTTCCCCGCGGTGGTGTGCATGTCGATCGGCTCTGACGGTTGTGACATCGGGGTCGCGGCTCCCTGCGTGGTGTCAACGGCCTGGTCAATTGATTGACTACTGCTGGCTACTGGTGCGTAGCGTATCGGCGGGCATGGCGCTCGGCAGTGCGGCGTTTGACACACCTAATGTGGCTTGCATGACGCCATCAGATGCCTCAGCAGGTGCTTCCGCGGGTCGCTGGTCGAATCTGGACCGGCCGCCCCTCAACGCCGCCGCGCTCCAGCGGGCCCTCGTCACCGAAGGCGGCCTGTGGACCTCCCTGGAGGTCGTCGCCGCCACCGGGTCCACCAACACCGATCTCGCGGCCCGGGCGGGCCGGCTGCCCGAGGGGGCCGTGCTCGTCGCCGAGGAGCAGACCGCCGGGCGCGGACGCCTCGACCGGAGCTGGGTCGCGCCGCCCCGGTCCGGGCTGTTCTTCTCCGTGCTGCTCAAGCCGGGGGAGGCCGTGCCGCAGGAGCGCTGGGGGTGGCTGACCCTGCTGGCCGGGGTGGCCGCCGCGACCGGGCTCTCCCGGGCCGCGGGCGTGGACACCGCCCTCAAATGGCCCAACGACCTGCTGGTCAGCGTGGACGGCGAGGAGCGCAAGACCGGCGGGATCCTCGCGGAGCGGGTGGCCGACGGGGTCGTCATCGGGATCGGGCTCAACGTCACCCTGACCGAGGACGAGCTGCCCGTGCCCGCCGCCGGCTCCCTCGCGCTGGCCAAGGCCACCGTGACCGACCGGGACCCGCTGCTCAGGGCCGTACTGCGGTCGCTCGAGCAGTGGTACGGGAATTGGCGCGCGGCCGGGGGCGACCCCGCGTCGAGCGGCCTCCAGGAGACCTACGCGGCGGGCTGCGCGACCCTCGGCCGGCACGTCCGCGCGGAGCTCCCGGGCGGACGCACGCTCACCGGAACGGCCGAAGCGGTCGACGCCGAGGGCCGGCTCGTGATCCGTACCGCCGCCGACGAGCACGAGGCGGTGGGCGCGGGCGACGTGGTGCACCTGCGGTCGGTGCACTGACCCCCGTTCAAAGACGGGGAGGGGGAGTGAGCTACGGCACACCTGCCGTATGGTTTAGGCGATCCCGGTACTCGTGGCGATCAACCGGTTCGGCAGGGCAGTGCGCACGGAATGGACAGGAGGCGGCTCTTGACCGTCGACGACTCTACGTCCAGCGCGTCCGCCCCCGGGCCCACGGGTCCGGGCACCCCGATCGGGCGTGACCAGCACACCCCGCACCACGAGGTGGACCACACGGCCCAGCCCACCGCGGACCCCCTCGCGATCCGGCTCGAGCAGCTGATCCTGGGCGCCGAGCGCCGGTACACGCCCTTCCAGGCCGCCCGCAGCGCCGGGGTCTCGATGGAGCTCGCGTCCCGCTTCTGGCGGGCCATGGGCTTCGCGGACATCGGCCAGGCCAAGGCCCTCACGGAGGCGGACGTACTGGCGCTGCGCCGCCTCGCCGGCCTGGTCGAGGCCGGGCTGCTGTCCGAGCCGATGGCGGTGCAGGTGGCGCGGTCGACCGGGCAGACCACGGCGCGGCTGGCCGAGTGGCAGATCGACTCGTTCCTGGAGGGGCTGACGGAGCCGCCGGAGCCGGGAATGACCCGTACGGAGGTCACGTACCCGCTGGTCGAGCTGCTGCTGCCGGAGTTGGAGGAGTTCCTCGTCTACGTGTGGCGGCGCCAGCTGGCGGCGGCCACCGGGCGCGTCGTGCAGGTGGCGGACGATGAGGAGATGGTCGACCGGCGGCTCGCGGTGGGCTTCGCGGACCTGGTGGGCTTCACCCGGCTGACGCGGCGGCTGGAGGAGGAGGAGCTCGGCGAGCTCGTCGAGTCCTTCGAGACGACGTCGGCGGACCTGGTCGCGGCGCACGGCGGCCGGCTGATCAAGACGCTCGGCGACGAGGTGCTGTACTGCGCCGACGACGCGGCGACGGCGGCGGAGATCGCGCTGCGGCTGATCGAGACCATGGAGGCCGATCCGCAGATGCCCGAGCTGCGGGTCGGGATCGCCTTCGGCACGGTGACGACCCGGATGGGCGACGTCTTCGGGACCACGGTGAACCTGGCGAGCCGGCTGACGTCCATAGCGCCGAAGGACGCGGTGCTGGTGGACGGGGCGATGGCGGAGGAACTGGGCCGGACCGGGGCCGCGCCGGTCTCCGAGAAGGAGGCCGAGGCGGAGGGCGGCGGCGCGTACCGCTTCGCGCTCCAGCCGATGTGGCAGCGGCCGGTGCGCGGGCTGGGCGTGGTGGAGCCCTGGTCGCTGACCCGCAGGAAGCCCAAGAACCCCGCCTGAGGCCGCGTACGGGCTGTCCTGAGGCCGCGTACGGGCTGTCCTGAGCCGCGTACGGGCTGCCCGAGGCCCGACTGAGGCCGCGTACGGGGCTGCCCGAGCCCCGCCTGAGGCCGCGTACGGGCTGTCCGAGCCCCGACTGAGGCCGCGTACGGCCTGCCCGAGGCCGCGTACGGCCTGTCCGAGCCCGGCCGATGCCCGGACCCCGGCCGAGGCCGGGTGCCGGCCTGCCCGGGGCCCTTGACCGGACGGTTGCCCCGCGCACTAGAGTGCGGCGATAACGCTCGTTAACCGAGAGGGTCGCAGGCATGTCTGAGCAGCGCTTCGGAGAGTTCGTCGCGGTACGCCGGGAGGGCGACGGGCACGTCGCGGAGCTGGCGATGGACCGCCCCAAGGCGATGAACGCGGTGTCCACGGAGATGGCCCGGTCCATCGGCGCGGCCTGCGCGGCGCTCGCGGCGGACCCGTCGGTGCGGGTGGTCGTGCTCACCTCCACCGCGGAGCGGGCCTTCTGCGTGGGCGCGGACCTCAAGGAGCGGAACTCGCTGTCGGACGCCGAGCTGGTGCGGCAGCGGCCGACCACGCGCGGCGCGTACGGGGGCGTACTGGAGCTGCCGGTGCCCACGATCGCCGCCGTGCACGGCTTCGCCCTGGGCGGCGGCTTCGAGCTGGCCCTGGCCTGCGATGTGATCGTCGCCGACGAGAGCGCCGTGGTCGGGCTGCCCGAGGTGTCGGTGGGGGTGATCCCGGGCGGCGGCGGCACGCAGCTGCTGCCGCGCCGGGTGGGCGCGGCGCGGGCGGCCGAGCTGATCTTCACGGCGCGCCGGGTGGAGGCGGCCGAGGCGCTGTCGCTGGGGCTGGTGGACTCGGTGGTTGCGGCCGGGCAGGACAGGGCCGAGGCGCTGGCCCTGGCGGCCCGGATGGCGGCGAACTCCCCGGTGGGCCTGCGGGCGGCCAAGCGGGCGCTGCGGCTGGGGCACGGGATGGACCTGGCGGCCGGTCTGGAGATCGAGGACGCGGCCTGGCGGACGGTGGCCTTCTCCGGCGACCGGGCCGAGGGAGTGGCGGCGTTCAACGAGAAGCGCAAGCCGAACTGGCCTGGGCAGTAGCCCGCCTGCCGCGCCGTTGCCGGGGGCGCTGCCCCCGGACCCCCGCGCAAACGCCGGCGGGGCCAAGTGGTGTCGCGGCGATTATCACCAAATCGGACAAAACTCCCTAACCTGGGGTGATGGGAGTGGACGGGCGGCTGCGAGCCGTGGTGGGCCTCGCGCAGGCGATGGCCGCGGCGTGCGCGCCGCGCGACAGTGTGCGGGCGGCCGCGCGGGGAGCGCGGGTGGCGCTGGACGGCTCCTTCGCCGCGATCTCCGCGTGGGAGCGCGAGCGGGGCAGCCTGCGGGTGCTCGTGAACGAGGGGGAGCTGCGGCCGGGGGAGGAGGAGTTCCCCGAGGACGAGTCCTATCCCGTGCACGACTTCCCCGAGATCACCGAGTTCCTGCACGAGCGCTGGGTGGGCGGCGGCGGCCCGCACGCCTGGGTCGAGAGCGCGGCCGGCGACCGGCCCGGGCGGCGCGGCGAGGCCCTGCGCCGCCGCGGGCGCGGCACCTGCGTGGTCGCCCCGATCGTGCTCAGCGGGCGGGCCTGGGGCGAGCTGTACGTGGCCCGGGACGAGGGGATGCCCGACTTCGACGAGGACGACGCCGAGTTCGCGACCGTCCTGGCGGCCGTGGTCGCGGCCGGGCTCGCCCAGAACGAACGCCTGGAGGAGGCCCGCCGCCTCGCCTTCACCGACCCGCTGACCGGCCTCGCCAACCGGCGGGCGGTCGACATGCGGCTCGACGAGGCCCTGGAGGAGCACCGGCGGACCGGAGCCGTGGTCAGCCTGGTGGTCTGCGACCTGAACGGGCTGAAGAAGGTCAACGACACCCTGGGCCACGCCATGGGCGACCGGCTGCTGGAGCGGTTCGGGTCGGTGCTGAGCCTGTGCGGGGCCATGCTGCCCGGCGCGCTGGTGGCGCGCCTCGGCGGCGACGAGTTCTGCCTGGTCGGGCTCGGCCCGACCGCGGACGAGGTGGTGCGGGTGACCGAGGAGCTGTGCACCCGGGCCGCCGAGCTGGACCTGGGCGAGGGGGTGGCCTGCGGGGTGGCCTCCACCGGGGACCCGATCGGGCTGGTGAAGTCCTCCCGGCGGCTGTTCCGGCTCGCGGACGCCGCCCAGTACAAGGCCAAGGCCGCGCGCTCCCCGAAGCCCGTGGTGGCGGGCCGGGACACCGCCGTGGTCCGGCTCGCGGACGCCGCGGCCGAAGCCGCCTCGGGTGAGCGGCGCCGCTTCCGGGGCCGCCCGTGAGCGCACCCCGGGCTCCGGAGGGGCCGGATACGCGGCCCGTTCGGAAGGGGTGACATGAAGCGATTCAATCCGTAGGGTGCTGAATATGGATATGCACACTGTCGTGGTGGGGACGTCCGGGACCACCGCCGAGGACGTCATCGCCGTGGCCCGCGGCAACGCGCGGGTCGAGCTGTCCGGCGAGGCACTGGACGCCCTCGCCCGCGCCCGGGAGATCGTCGACGCGCTCGCCGCCAAGCCCGAGCCCGTCTACGGGGTGTCCACCGGCTTCGGCGCGCTGGCCTCCCGGCACATCAGCCCCGAGCTGCGCGCCCAGCTCCAGCGCAACATCGTCCGCTCGCACGCCGCCGGCATGGGCCCGCGCGTCGAGCGGGAGGTCGTCCGCGCGCTGATGTTCCTCCGGCTCAAGACCGTCGCCTCCGGGCACACCGGCGTACGGCCCTCCGTCGCGCAGACCATGGCCGACGTGCTCAACGCCGGGATCACCCCCGTCGTCCACGAGTACGGCTCCCTCGGCTGCTCCGGCGACCTCGCGCCGCTGTCCCACTGCGCGCTCGCGCTGATGGGCGAGGGCGACGCCGAGGGGCCCGACGGGGTCGTCCGCCCCGCCGGTGAACTGCTCGCCGAAGCCGGGATCGAGCCCGTCGAACTCCGCGAGAAGGAGGGCCTGGCCCTCCTCAACGGCACCGACGGCATGCTCGGCATGCTGGTCATGGCCCTCGCCGACCTCGGCAAGCTGTACACCTCCGCCGACATCACCGCCGCGCTGACGCTGGAGGCGCTGCTCGGCACGGAGAAGGTGCTCCAGCCCGAGCTGCACGCCATCCGCCCGCACCCCGGCCAGGGCGCCTCCGCCGCCAACATGGCCGCCGTCCTGAAGGGTTCCGGGCTCACCGGGCACTTCCAGGAGGAGTCCGCCCCGCGCGTGCAGGACGCGTACTCCGTGCGCTGCGCCCCGCAGGTCGCCGGCGCCGGACGCGACACCATGGCGCACGCCGCCCTGGTCGCCTCCCGCGAACTGGCCGCCGCCGTCGACAACCCGGTGGTCCTGCCCGACGGACGCGTGGAGTCCAACGGCAACTTCCACGGCGCGCCCGTCGCCTACGTACTGGACTTCCTGGCCATCGCCGCCGCCGACCTCGGCTCCATCGCCGAGCGGCGCACCGACCGGCTGCTCGACAAGAACCGCTCGCACGGCCTGCCGCCGTTCCTCGCGGACGACGCCGGCGTGGACTCCGGCCTGATGATCGCCCAGTACACGCAGGCCGCCCTGGTCAGCGAGATGAAGCGGCTCGCGGTGCCGGCCTCGGCCGACTCGATCCCCTCCTCCGCCATGCAGGAGGACCACGTCTCGATGGGCTGGTCGGCCGCGCGCAAGCTCCGTACCGCCGTGGACAACCTCACCCGGATCATCGCGATCGAGCTGTACGCGGCCACCCGTGCCATCGAGCTGCGCCACGGGCTCACCGCGGCCCCGGCCAGCCTCGCCGCGATCGGCGCCGCCCGCGCGGCGGGAGTGCAGGGTCCGGGCCCGGACCGGTTCCTCGCGCCCGACCTGGCCGCCGCCGACGAGTTCGTCCGTACGGGCGCCCTGGTGGCCGCGGTGGAGACCGTGACCGGCCCGCTGGCCTGACGGAGGGCGGCGCGGCGCACGACGCGCACGACGACGGCGAGGGGCCGCCCCGGTGGGGGCGGCCCCTCGCCGTCGTCGCGAACCCTCAGGCGGTGCGGGAGCGGCGTACGGAGAAGGCCACGAAGCCGGCCCCGACGCCCAGGCAGAGCGTGCCGCCCAGGAGGTAGGGGGTGGTGTCGACGGAGCCGGTGTCGGCGAGGGTGACGGGCACCTGCTGCGCCCGGCCCTGCGGTGCGTGGCCCGGCGGTGCCTGATCCGGCTGTGCGCGGGTGACCGTACGGCCCGCGTTCGCGGCGGCGGGCACCCCGGAGTCGCCCTGGGCGGGCCCCGGCGCGGTGGCTCCCGCCGAAGGCACGAACCAGAGGGCGGCGAGGAGGGTGGTCGCTCCGAGAGCGGTGAGCAGCGGTCGGCGTGCGGACACGGTGCGATCCCCCTTGTGGCAGCAGCGAATTGGCCGTGTGCCGTGATGCTACGGAAAGGGGCGGGTCGTGGGAAAGTCAGGGCTTCCACGGGCTTACTCTCCGTCGTATGAACCCTTCTGAGACATCACGATACGTCCGCCTTCGGGTGGATTTGGTACTCGAAGTGCAGGACGCCCAGGCCCTCACGGGAGCCGCGCTCGCGCACATCAAGGCCGACGAGTTCATGCCGGACGAGGAGCGCGGGCACGCCGAGTCCGCCGTGCGGGAGGACGAGTCGGAGGCGCTCGCCTACCTCGTCGACCCCACTGACCTGGTCGCCGACATCCCGGGCGTGGAGCTGGCGCAGGCCTCCTGGAGCAGCGAGCCCGTCGAATACGACCCCGAGTCCATGGAGTGGGACCTGGACGAGGAAGATGGTGACTTCGACGAAGAAAAAACCGACAACGCCTGACCGTGTGGTTGCCCACAATCCAGCGGAATGTGGAACCGATCCGCTGCGTTAACGCGTTGTCAGGACGAGGCAGGGGGCCATGTCCCCCTGCCCGGCCCAACCCCGGGACGGCAGCCTCGGGGTTTCCGGCAACGATGGAGTGGCGTGTGAGGACGGACAGCAAGCGGCGGAGAAGGTCCCTGGTGGCCGTATCCGCCGTGCTCGGCGGTGTACTGATGCTCTCGGCGTGCAACGGCGGGGGTGACAAGCCGAACGCGAGCGAGAGCAGCAAATCGCAGGCGGACGTCGACGCGGCGGCGGCCAAGGACACCTCCAAGGCCCGAATAGCCATCACGCCCAAGGACGGCGCCACCAACGTCGGCCTGAACGACTCGGCCAACGTGACCGTCAGCGACGGCACGCTCACCCAGGTCGAGCTGAAGACCGCCGAGGGCGCGGCCGTGGCCGGCAAGATCGCCGCGGACGGCAAGAGCTGGAAGCCGGACGCCGCCCTCAAGCGCTCCACCAAGTACGCCCTGTCGGCGACCGCGAAGGACGCCGACGGCCGCGAGGCGCACGAGAACGCCTCCTTCACCACCGTCTCCCCGGAGAACAGCTTCATCGGCTCGTTCGTCCCGGACGAGGGCCAGACGGTCGGCGTGGGCATGCCGGTCTCGATCACCTTCAACAAGCCGATCAAGGACAAGAAGGCCGTCCAGGCGGCCATCTCCGTCTCCTCCAGCAGCAACCAGGAGGTCGTCGGCCACTGGTTCGGCTCGCAGCGGCTGGACTTCCGCCCCGAGCAGTACTGGCAGGCGAACTCCACCGTCACGCTGAAGCTGGCGCTGGAGGGCGTGCAGGGCGCGCCCGGCATCCAGGGCGTCCAGAGCAAGACCGTCACCTTCAAGATCGGCCGCAGCCAGGTCTCCACGGTCGACACGAAGACGAAGAAGATGACGGTCACCCGGGACGGCGCGGTCCTCAAGACCATCCCGATCTCGGCGGGCTCCCCGGAGAACCCGACGTACAACGGCCAGATGGTGATCTCCGAGAAGTTCAAGGAGACCCGGATGAACGGCGCCACCGTCGGCTTCACGGACGACGACGGCAAGGGCGAGTACGACATCAAGGACGTCCCGCACGCGATGCGGCTGTCCACCTCGGGCACCTTCATCCACGGCAACTACTGGGGACCGGACTCGGTCTTCGGCAGCGCCAACACCAGCCACGGCTGCGTCGGTCTGAACGACGTGAAGGGCGCGGGCGACCCGAACCAGCAGGCCGCCTGGTTCTACGACAACACGCTCATCGGCGACGTGGTCACCGTGGTCAACTCCCCGGACAAGACCATCGCCCCGGACAACGGCCTCAACGGCTGGAACATGAACTGGTCGGAGTGGAAGGCGGGCGCCGCCGTCTGACGGCACGTCCGACTCCCCTCCCTCCGAGGGCGCGCAGTACATCCGGCGGACGGCCGGGAACCGCAACGGTTCCCGGCCGTCCGCCTTTTCATGCGACTCTCAGCGGCCCCTTGTCCCAGGCCCCGCCGGAGGGGGGCGCCACCGCGGCCCGGCCCCGCTTCCGGTTCGACGCCGAGGGCGAGGGCGAAGCCCTCGTCAACGGCCTGATCGGCGGCGCCCTCGGCATCGGCCTGGGCCTCGGCGCCGCCTCCGAGGGTGGCGACGATCAGACGCGGCCGGGTGACGGTGACCGAAAACGCCTGACCACAGGCCCTGGAGTCTGACTAGGGTCGGGGGATGGAGATCCAAGCCCTGCCCGTGCCCCCGACCAACACCCAGGTGGACGGCTGGTGGGCGGTCCTGGTCGCCGCCTCGGCCGCCGACCTGCCCCAGCTGCCCGCGCCCACCCGGCTGGAGGTCGCCGGGCGGCTGTGCGTGGCGCCCGCCCGCGGCCGGGCCGCGCTCTGGGCGGCGGACGGGGGACAGGGCGTGGCGGGCCTGCTGCTGTTCACCGACGAGGCCAACCGCCACACCGCGTTCCTGGACGTGCTGACGGTACGTCCGGACGCCCGCCGGCAGGGCGTCGGCACCGCCCTGTGGGAGCGGGTCCGCGAGGAACTGCTCGCGCAGGGACGGACCTCGGTCGGCACGATCGCGGACCTGGGAGGTCCGGGGCAGGCGTTCGCGGAATCGCTCGGCTTCGAGAACGTCCTGCCCATGGCCTGGTACACGCAGGACGTGCCGCCCGGACCAGCCGGCCCGGGCCCCGGGCAGAGCGCGGTCCCGGCCACGCCCGGGTACGAACTGCGCTCCTGGCACGGCCTGGTGCACGACGACTGGGCGGACGCGGTGGCCAGGGCCCACGGGGCGATGGAGGACGCGCCGATGGGGGACGTGGACGAGAAGATCGAGTCCTGGACGGCCGAGCGGCTGCACGCGGCGCACCGGCTGATCCTGGACCGGGGCGGCGAGCTGACCACGGTCGCCGCCGTCACCGCCGCCGGCGAGGTGGCCGCGTACACGGAGCTGGTGCTGCCGGACCCCGGCGGCGCCCGCGCCCTCCAGTACGACACGGTCGTCGTACCCGCGCACCGGGGGCACGGCCTCGGACGCGCGGTGAAGCTGCGCATGCGGGAGCTGGCCGCGCGGCGCTACCCCGCGCTGCGGCAGATCGCCACGACCGTCGCGGACGAGAACACGCCGATGCGCACGGTGAACGAGGCCCTGGGCTACCGCCGCGAACGAGCCGCCGCCTACTACCAGCTCAAGCTGTAGCGGCGGGGTCCCGGTCCGCCCCGGCCCCGGCCCCGGCCTCCTCGGACGGGGCGGACCACGACGACAGCAGGCGCAGCGCGTCCTCGGACGGGGAGCCCGGCGCCGCGTGGAAGGTGACCAGGAACTGCGCCGGATCGTCCGGCAGCGCCAGCCTCTCGAAGTACAGGTCCAGTTCGCCCACCAGCGGATGCCGCAGCCGCTTCAGCCCGTGCGTCTTGTCCGCCACCGTGTGCGCCGCCCACAGCCGCCGGAACTCCTCGTTCTTCACCGAGAGCTCCCCGACCAGCACCGACAACTGCTCGTCGTCCGGGTGCTGGCCCGCGTACATCCGCAGGTTGCTCACCACCTCGCAGGCCCGGCACTCCCACTCCGCGTACAGCTCGGCCGTCGCCGGGTCCAGGAACACCAGGCGCACGAGGTTGCGCTCCGCCACGGGCAGCGCCCCGAAGTCCCCGAACACGGCGGCCGCGAGCCGGTTCCAGGCGAGCACGTCCTGCCGCCGGCCCACCAGGTACGCCGGTACGCCGTGCATCGCGTCCATCAGCGTCCGCAGCTCCGGCCGGACCTGCTGCGGACGGTGGCTCTGGCGGCGCCGGCGCGCCCGCGGCCGGGCCAGATGGGTCAGGTGGGCGCGCTCCGTGCCGTCCAGCCGCAGCGCCTGCGCGAGGGCGTCCAGGACCTCCGCGGACACGTTGTGCCCGCTGCCCTGCTCCAGGCGCGTGTAGTACGCGACCGACACCCCCGCCAGCAGCGCCAGTTCCTCGCGGCGCAGGCCCGGGACGCGCCGGTGGCGTCCGTAGTCGGGCAGGCCCACGTCCCCGGGGCGCAGCCGGGCCCGGCGGCTGCGGAGGAACTCGCCGAGCTCGGCACGCTGATCACGCTGGTCCATACCGTCAGTATCACCGGACGGCCCGGCACGGCGCGGCGCTGTTCCTGACCCCGCCAGGGGTAGGTCCGCCAGTCCTAGGCAGGGCAGGGGGCTGGGTGGACGGGGCCCGGCGGGGCAGGCTGGCACGCACCGACCAGCACCACCGCCGAGGAGCCCCCACATGTCCGTGTCCGTCCCCGCAACCCGGGTCGCCGCCTACGCCGCCCCGGCTCCCAAGGCCCCGCTGGAGCGCACCACCGTCCCGCGCCGCCCCGTCGGCGAGCACGACGTCCTGATCGACATCAAGTACGCCGGCATCTGCCACTCCGACATCCACCAGGTCCGTGACGGCTGGCGCGAGGGCATCTACCCGATGGTCCCCGGGCACGAGATCGCCGGGGTCGTCGCCGAAGTCGGGCCGGGCGTCACCAGGTTCGCGGTCGGGGACCGGGTGGGCGTTGGTGTCTTCGTCGACTCCTGCCGTGCGTGCGCATACTGCCTGCGCGGGGACGAGCACTTCTGCACCGAGGGCAGCACGGGCACGTACAACGCGCTCGACCGGAACGGAGAGCCCACGTACGGCGGTTACTCCACCCGCATCGTCGTCGACGAGAACTACACCGTCCGCATCCCCGACGGCCTCGCCCTGGACACCGCCGCGCCGCTGCTGTGCGCGGGCATCACCCTGTACTCGCCGCTCCGCCACTGGCAGGCGGGCCCCGGCAAGAAGGTCGCCGTCGTCGGCCTGGGCGGCCTCGGGCACATGGGCGTGAAGATCGCGGCGGCCCTGGGGGCGGAGGTCACGGTCCTGTCCCGGTCCCTGAGCAAGCGGGAGGACGCACTGAAGCTGGGCGCCGCCCACTACTACGCCACCGACGACGAGACCACCTTCGAGAAGCTGGCCGGCACCTTCGACCTGATCCTGTCCACGGTGTCCGCGCCGCTCGGCCTGGACGCCTACCTCGCCCTGCTGAAGGTCGACGGCGCCCTGGTGAATGTCGGAGCCCCGGAGGAGCCGGTCGCGCTCAACCTCTTCTCCGTCATCGACGGCCGCAAGACCCTCGCCGGCTCGATGATCGGCGGAATCGCCGAAACCCAGGAGATGCTCGACTTCTGCGCCGCGCACGGCCTGGGCTCGGAGATCGAGCTGATCCGCGCGGAGCAGGTCAACGAGGCGTACGAACGCGTACTGGCGAGCGACGTCCGCTACCGCTTCGTGATCGACACCGCGACGATCTGACCGGCGACGATTGCGCGCGCGGGGGCCACGCCGATCGGGCAGCTGACGCCCGTGCCGCCGATGCCGCAGTACCCGCCGGGGTTCTTGTCGAGGTACTGCTGGTGGTAGGCCTCCGCCGGCCAGAACGGGCGCTCCGCCGCCGGGAGGACCGCCGTGGTGATCTGACCGTGGCCCGAGGCGGTCAGCACCTGCTGGTAGGCCTCGCGGGAGGCTTCCGCCGCCTGCTGGTGGGCGGGGGAGTGGGTGTAGACCGCCGAGCGGTACTGGGTGCCGATGTCGCCGCCCTGGCGGAAGCCCTGGGTCGGGTCGTGGGACTCCCAGAACAGCTTGAGGAGCGTGGCGTACGAGACCTGTGCCGGGTCGAAGACCACGCGGACGACCTCCGTGTGGCCGGTCTGGCCCGAGCAGACCTCCTCGTAGGTCGGGTTCTCGGTGAAGCCGCCCTGGTAGCCGGCCAGGGTGGTCCAGACCCCCGGGGTCTGCCAGAACTTGCGCTCCGCGCCCCAGAAACAGCCCAGCCCGAAGTCGGCGACCTCGAGGCCCTCGGGGTAGGGGCCGGCCAGCGGATTGCCCAGCACGGTGTGCTTCTCGGGCAGGTCGAACAGAGGCTGCGAACGGCCCTTCAGGGCCTCCTCGCGGGTGGGGAGCTCGGGCGTGCGGCGGTACGAGAACATGGATTCCCTCCTTGTATGCATGACAACGGGGACGGGCGGGTCCGGATTCCCGGCCCGGCCGTCCCGGCCCGCACGTTCCCGTTTCGTAAGATTCCGTGAACTTTCGAGGTCCCGGCGCCCCGCGCCGAAGCCGGTCCGCCCCGCGCCCCGCCCGCCCCGCGCCCCGTCAGTGCGGCAGCGTCGCCGGGGAGCCGCCGTTCGCCTCGTAGCCCGCCACCGCCAGCGCCCGGTACACCGCGTACTGCGCCGCCGGGTCCTCCGAGGCCGACCACGGCAGGGCCCCCACGTAGCCGTCCACGTGCCGGACCTGCTCCATCGCCTCCGCCCAGCGCTCCATGTTGACCAGGAACAGCAGCAGCAGGTGCCGTACGTGCGCCAGCATCGGGTCGTCCTGGCGTGCCGTGTGGACCGCGTACAGCGCGCCCTCCACCGCCCGCGTCACGACCGCGCTCTGGTAGAAGCTCCCGATCAGGACCACGTCCGGCAGGTTCTCGTACACCGCGAACAGCGGCAGCGCCGCCAGCAGCGAGCCCTGCGGGGCGCGGGCCGCGGCCGCGTGCGAGAAGGCGTCCGCGTGCTCCCGCGAGCCGTGCCACTTCCCGCACCAGTAGTGCAGGGCCGCCAGGTGCGCGCCCATGTGCGCCGGAGCCCGGTCCATGACCTTCGCCCACAGCACGTCGAACTCCGCCTCCGAGTAGGCGAGCCCCCGCGCGATCGCCAGCTCCGTGATGTACGGCACCGGGTCGCCCGGCGACAGCAGCGCCGCCTTGCGGCAGGCCTCCCGCGCCTCCTCCAGGATGATCCGGTGGTCATCCGAGCCGACCCCGCCCGAGCTCCGCCAGGCCTGCTGCACCAGCAGTTCCGCGTGCACCTGCGCGCCGCCCGCGTCCTTCTCCGCCTCCAGCCGCCACGCCTTCAGCCACTGCGCGCCCACCCCGGGCTGCTGTACCAGCTCCAGCGCCGCCGCCCCGCCGAAGGCCTGCACGCGCTGCCAGCGCTGCTCGCCGTCCTTCGGGGTCCCGGCGAGCAGCTGCGAGGCCGCCTGCCAGCGGCCGGTGCCGCGGACGTTGTCCAGGGCGTCCATCAGGTCCTGGTCCGGCCCGGGGATCCGGATGTCGAGATCCTCCTGCCGGTCGAATCCGTAGTTCGCGGGGTCGGCGGCGTCCGGGCTGCCCGGGGCGACCAGCCGGATACCGCCGCGCTTGCGCCGTATGTACGGACTGATGACGAACACGATCATGAGGATCGCGAACAGGAACAACAGAATCTCCATGCCTCAAGCGAACCAGACCGAGGGGCCCGCAGGCCAATGGCCGTCCGCGGGCGGTCCGCGGCCCGGCCGGGAGAGCGACGATCCCCAAGCGGGGCTTAGGCTCTGCCCATGAGCGACGACAGCCACGAGCACCAGAGCTTCGAGACCCGCGCGATCCACGCGGGCAACACGGCGGACCCGCTGACCGGCGCGGTCGTACCGCCGATCTACCAGGTATCCACCTACAAGCAGGACGGCGTCGGGGGCCTGCGCGGCGGCTACGAGTACAGCCGCAGCGCCAACCCGACCCGCACCGCGCTCGAGGAGAACCTCGCGGCGCTGGAGGGCGGCCGGCGCGGGCTCGCCTTCGCGTCCGGGCTCGCCGCCGAGGACTGCCTGCTGCGGACGATGCTCTCCCCGGGCGACCACGTGGTCATCCCCAACGACGCCTACGGCGGCACCTTCCGCCTCTTCGCGAAGGTCGTCTCCCGCTGGGGCGTGGAGTGGTCGGTGGCCGACACCTCCGACGCGGACGCCGTGCGCGCCGCCATCACCCCCAAGACCAAGCTCATCTGGGTCGAGACCCCGTCCAACCCGCTGCTCGGCATCACCGACATCGCCGTGATCGCCGACATCGCGCGCACGTCCGGCGCCCGGCTGGTCGTGGACAACACCTTCGCCTCCCCCTACCTCCAGCAGCCCCTCGCGCTCGGCGCGGACGTGGTCCTGCACTCGCTGACCAAGTACATGGGCGGCCACTCCGACGTGGTCGGCGGCGCGCTCGTCACCGCCGACGCGGCGCTGGGCGAGGAGCTGGCCTACCACCAGAACGCCATGGGCGCGGTCGCAGGGCCGTTCGACTCGTGGATCGTGCTGCGCGGCATCAAGACCCTGGCCGTGCGCATGGACCGGCACGCGGAGAACGCGGCCAAGGTCGCCGAGATGCTCACCCGCCACCCCAAGGTCACCCAGGTCCTCTACCCGGGCCTGCCCGAGCACCCGGGCCACGACATCGCCGCCAAGCAGATGCGCAACTTCGGCGGGATGATCTCCTTCCGGGTCGCCGGCGGCGAGGAGGCGGCGGTCGAGGTCTGCAACCGCGCGAAGCTGTTCACGCTGGGCGAGTCCCTCGGCGGCGTCGAGTCCCTGATCGAGCACCCGGGCCGCATGACGCACGCGTCCGTGGTCGGCTCGGCCCTCGAGGTCCCGGCGGACCTGGTCCGCCTGTCGGTGGGCATCGAGAACGCCGACGACCTGCTCGCGGACCTGGTTCAGGCCCTGGGCTGACCGCCGTTCCCCTGGAGGGCCGGGCTCACCAGCCCTCCAGGGGCGGTGAGACGTCCGCGGGCGGCGTGGCCCACGGCTGCGTCAGCACGGCCCAGACCGTGAAGGCCACCGCCGCCGCGAAGAGCAGCGCCCAGCCGAACCCGCGGAGCGTCCGGCGGCGGCGCAGCAGGCGGTCGCCGCGGGCCGCCGCGCCGGCCGCCAGACCCGCCGGGACCACCGGGTACGGGCCCTCCATCAGCTGCCTGACCCGGGCTTCCTTCCGGTCCGGGAACCCGCTCACCGCAGCTCCGCCACGGCCCGGTTGCACAGCACCCGCACCCGCTCGGGCGGCAGCCCCAGCTGCGCCGCCGTGACCTCCTCCGCGAGTCCCTCGTAGATCCGCAGCACGAGGACGAGCCGCTCCAGCGGGCTCAGCCGGGCCAGCACCCCGTGGCCGCCCTGGTGGCGGCGGCCGGTGCGGGCGAAGGCGGCGCACAGCTCCTGGCGGGTGAAGTCGTACGGATCGTCGCCGCGCAGCCGCTCCCAGTTCGCGTACGTACGGGCCAGCGCCCCCGCCAGCAGCCGGCGCGCGGCCTCCGGCTCACCGGTCAGCAGGATCGCGACGTGCAGCAGCCGCCCCGCCGCACCCGCGACGAAGGCCTGGAACTCCGTGTAGGAGCCCGCCCGTTGGTCAACCGCCCGCATGCCTCACATAGTGCGGGCAGCGGGTCCGTCCCGGTCAAGGGTCAGGACGCCGGGCCCGCGTCGGCGACGGCCGCCATCAGATCCGACAGCGACAGGTTGAAGCGGGTCAGCAGCTTCGTGAAGGACTCGCGCTCCTGCTCGCTCCACTCCTCCGTCACGCGCGCCATCAGCTCGCGCCGCGAGGAGCGCACCTCCTCCAGCCGCGCCAGCCCCCGCGGGGACAGCGCGAGCACCACGGCCCGCCCGTCCTCGGGGTGCGAGGTCCGCTTGACCAGGCCGCTGTCGACCAGCGGCGCGACCTGCCGGGTCACGGTGGAGGAGTCGATGCCCATGCCGCCGGCGAGCGCCTTGACGCCCATCGGCCCCTCCAGGTCGAGCCGGTTCAGCAGCAGGTACGCGGCCCGGTCCATGGAGTTGCGGGCCTGGCCGACACCGCCCAGGCGGGTCTGCTCGGCGCGCCGCGCGAAGACCGCCACCTGGTGCTGGAGCGCGTCGAGGAGACCGGCTCCGGCCGGCGCTTCGCCCGCCAAGGGCAGATCGGAATTGGCCGGGGATGAAGGCATGGCCGTGGGCTCTCTTCGCATGGGTCCGACAAGGATGGGGGACAGCGTACGCGGCCGTGCGGCGGCTCGTACGGCTCGTACGAGAACTGGTACGGCCGGTCCGCGAGGCCGCTCCGGGGCCGTCCCGGATGGCGTGATTTCGCCCCTCTCGCACCCCTCGCGCCCCGCTCGCGCAGCCTTCGCGCACCCCGCGCGCACCCCTCGCGCACCGCCGGCGCATCCCTCCCGCCCCTCCCGGGGCGTCCCGTCCGCCGCACCGAGCCCGCCCGCGCGCGTGCTGCGAGACTGGCGGCATGAACTACCGCGTGCCCGAGCCCGTCCCGCAGGTCATCCTCGACGACGTCCGGGGGGCTCAGAAGATGCTCTCCGGGGTGTCCCGGGTGACCGCGATGGAAGGCAGCCGGCACCTCTCCTCGCTCACCGGCTCCCCGGTCCACCTCAAGTGCGAGAACCTCCAGCGCACCGGCTCCTTCAAGCTGCGCGGGGCGTACGTGCGCATCGCCGGCCTGCGCCCCGAGCAGCGGGCCGCCGGCGTCGTCGCGGCCAGCGCCGGCAACCACGCCCAGGGCGTGGCGCTGGCCTCCTCCCTCCTCGGGGTCCGCTCCACGGTGTTCATGCCCCTCGGCGCGCCGCTGCCCAAGGTCGCCGCGACCCAGGAGTACGGCGCCGAGGTGCGCATGCACGGGCACGTCGTCGACGAGACCCTGGCCGCCGCCCAGGAGTACGCGGACCGCACCGGGGCGGTGTTCATCCACCCCTTCGACCACCGCGACATCATCGCGGGCCAGGGCACGGTGGGCCTGGAGATCCTCGAGCAGTGCCCCGAGGTGCGCACGATCCTCGTCGGCATCGGCGGCGGCGGCCTCGCCGCCGGTGTCGCGGTCGCCGTGAAGGCGCTGCGCCCCGACGTGAAGGTGATCGGGGTGCAGGCGGCGGGCGCGGCCGCCTACCCGCCCTCGCTGAAGATCGGGCACCCGGTGTCCATCGACAACCCGAACACGATGGCGGACGGCATCAAGGTCGGCCGTCCCGGCGACGTCCCCTTCAAAATCATCGGCGAACTCCTCGACGACGTGCGTACGGTGTCCGAGGACGCGCTCTCCAGTGCCCTGCTGCTGTGCCTGGAGCGGGCCAAGCTGGTGGTCGAGCCGGCCGGGTGCAGCCCGGTCGCCGCGCTGCTGAGCGAGCCCGAACGGTACGGCGGGGGCCCGGTGGTGGCCGTCCTGTCGGGCGGGAACGTCGACCCGCTGCTGCTCCAGCGGATCCTGCGCCACGGCATGGCGGCGGCGGGCCGGTACCTGTCGCTGCGGCTGCGCGTGGCGGACCGGCCGGGGGCCCTGGCCGGGCTCCTGGGGGTGTTGTCAGTGGTGGATGCGAACGTACTCGACGTGAGCCATGTACGGACCGACCCGCGGCTCGGGCTCACGGAGGTGGAGGTGGAGCTGCACCTGGAGACGAAGGGCCCGGAGCACTGCGCGGAGGTCGCGCGTTCGCTGCACAGCGCGGGGTACAAGGTCATGAGCTGAGGCTGGCGGCTCGCGATATAACGCGATAATGTGCGCCGGGTGGCGGGGAGGGCGGAGCCGTGTCCCCGTTGGGCCGGGCGAGGGATGTCCGGCGCCCATAAGCTTTGCCTGCGAATGACCGGATTTCAGCTGGCCGATTCACACTGGGAGAATCCATATGCCAGGCGCGATCTATGCCGAAGGCCTGGTCAAGACCTTCGGCGACGTACGGGCTCTGGACGGCGTGGACCTCGATGTTCCCGAGGGCACCGTCCTGGGTCTGCTCGGCCCCAACGGCGCGGGCAAGACCACGACCGTACGCGTCCTCACCACCCTGCTCCGCCCCGACAGCGGCAAGGCCGTCGTCGCCGGCATAGACGTACTCAAACACCCCAACGAGGTCCGCCGCGCCATAGGCCTGTCCGGCCAGTTCGCCGCCGTCGACGAATACCTCACCGGCCGCGAGAACCTCCAGATGGTCGGCCAGCTCTACCAGATGAAGGCCAAGGCCGCGAAGGCCCGGGCCGACGAACTCCTCGAGCGCTTCAACCTCTCCGACGCCGCCGACCGCACCGCCAAGACCTACTCCGGCGGCATGCGCAGGCGCCTCGACCTCGCGGCCGCCCTCGTCGTCAGCCCGCCCGTGATGTTCATGGACGAGCCGACCACCGGCCTCGACCCCCGCAACCGCCAGCAGCTGTGGGGCATCATCCAGGAACTCGTCGCCGGCGGCACCACCCTGCTGCTCACCACCCAGTACCTGGAGGAGGCCGACCACCTCGCCCACGACATCTGCGTGGTCGACCACGGCAAGGTCATCGCGCGCGGCACCTCCGACCAGCTCAAGGCCCGTACGGGCGGCGAGCGCGTGGAGGTCGTCGTCCACGAACGGGACCACATCACCACCGCCCGCGAGGTCCTCGCCGGCTTCGGCAAGGGCGAGACCACCGTCGAGGAGCACACCCGCAAGCTCACCGTGCCCGTGTCGGGCGGCGCCAAGCTGCTCGCCGAGGTCATCCGCGAGCTGGACGGCCGGGGCATCGAGATCGACGACATCGGGCTGCGCCGCCCGACCCTCGACGACGTCTTCATCTCCCTGACCGGCCACGCGGCCGACCGGAACACCGAAGAGAACGGCGACGGCGAACCGGTCGCCGACGCCAAGGGCCGCAAGGCGCCGCGGAAGGAGAAGGCGAAGTGACCATCACCTCCCCGACCCCGGGCTCCTCCCCGGTCCAGAACCTGGCCGCGCCCCGCCCGCGCGGCGGCGTGGTCCAGGGCGTCAACGACTCCCTCGTGATCGCCAAGCGCAACCTGATCCGCATGTCCCGGATCCCCGAGATGATCATCTTCGGTGTGATCCAGCCGGTCATGTTCGTCGTGCTCTTCAGCTACGTCTTCGGCGGCTCCATCAGCGTCGGCGGAAGCACCTCGCCTGCCGACTACCGCGAGTTCCTGATGGCCGGCATCTTCGCCCAGACCGTCACCTTCGCCACCGCCGGAGCGGGCGCGGGCATCGCGGACGACATGCACAAGGGCCTGATCGACCGGTTCCGCTCGCTGCCCATGGCCCGCGGCGCGGTCCTGACCGGCCGGACGCTCGCCGACCTCGTCCAGACCGCGCTGACCATCGTGGTCCTCGCGATCGTGGCCCTGATCGTCGGCTGGCGCACCCACACGAGCTTCGGCGAGGTGCTCGCCGGCTTCGCGCTGCTGCTCCTGCTCGGCTACGCCTTCTCCTGGATCGGCGCCCTGATCGGCCTGTCGGTGCGCACCCCGGAGGCGGCCACCTCGGGCGGGCTGATCTGGCTCTTCCCGCTGACGTTCATCTCGAACGCCTTCGTCCCCTCCGACAACATGCCGACGTTCCTGCGGCACATCGCGGAGTGGAACCCCTTCAGCGCCACCGTCCAGGCGGCCCGCGAGCTCTTCGGCAACCTCCCGGCGGGGTACGAGGCCCCGGACGCCTGGCCGATGCAGAACCCGGTCCTGGCGTCCGTCCTCTGGTCGCTGCTGATCATCGTGGTCTTCCGGACCCTGGCGGTCCGCAAGTACCGCTCGGCGACCGCGTAGGCCGTACCGCCCGTACCGGTACCCGTACCCGTACGCACCGATGCCCGGCCGGGGAGACCCGGCCGGGCATCGGCGTGTGAAGAGGGTGGGTGATCAGCCGGTGAAGGGCTTGACGTCAAGGATCTTGACGGAGGCCTTCTTGCCGTTCGGCAGCTCGTACTCGGCGTCCTCGCCGATCGCCTTGCCCAGCACACCGCTGCCGAGCGGGGACTGGGGCGAGTACGTCTCGAAGTCCGAGGACGCGTACTCGCGCGAGGCCAGCAGGAACTCCATGGTGTCGTCCTCGTCGCCATCGAAGGCGATCTTGACGAGCGTGCCGGGGGCCACCACGCCCTCGGCCGCGGGCGCGGTTCCGACCTTGGCGTTCTCCAGGAGCTGCGTCAGCTGGCGGACGCGGAGCTCCTGCTTGCCCTGCTCTTCCTTCGCCGCGTGGTAACCGCCGTTCTCGCGCAGGTCGCCCTCCTCGCGGGCGGCTGCGATCTTCGTGGCGATCTCCGTGCGTGCGGGACCAGAGAGGTAGTCCAGCTCTGCCTTCAGCTGGTCGTACGCCGCCTGGGTCAGCCAGGTGACGCTTTCGCTCGTCTGGGTCACGGGTGCTCCTCGTCGGTACAGGGGACTACTAGGCCGCCAGCGGCGGACGAAACCACGAGCCTAACAATTCGGGAAGAAAAGGGGGAGGACCCGCGAGTCCGATCGCCCGCCGACCGAGGTCGGGACCGTGCCTCAGCGGGCCGCCGGCTGGCAGCCGACCAGCTCGATCATCGTCGCGCGGCTGGTCGTCTTCAGCGAGACCATTTCGTCCACGCGCGCTTCGGCCTGCGGGAACGTGAAGTCCGCCCGGCCCACCTCGCCGTGCTCCTTGTCCTGCGAGCTGAGCGTGCACACCCCGGTGACCGAGGACTCCTTGCGGACCTCCAGGTGCACCTTCACCTCGTTGTCCGAGACGACCTGGAACTTGATCACCTCGGCGCTGACGCTCTGCCCGGCGATGTAGTCCCAGCCGATCCACCCGACCACACCGAGCAGCAGGGCCCCCATCACTGCCCCCACGACCTTGAGCTTCCGATCCGCACGCTCGTCCGCCGACCGGCCGTAACGGCCCTCGGGCAGCCCTTCGCGCACCGCGCTCATCGATCGTTCCTTTCCGTGGGGGCCGACGCCTGTCGGCTCCGGCCCGGTCACCTGGTAACAGGAGCATGTCACGCCCCCCGGCCCGACAAGAAGCCACCCTTCCCATCCGCCACGGACCCCCCGTGCAGTCGGTCACTCGTTCGGGTGCGGTGTCGCAGTTCCGTGGAGAGCGGCGCCCTGCCGCTCTAGGTTCGTGGCATGACGGCATCGCAGGAGGTGGGGGAAGGCGGGAGTGCCCGGTACACCTTCCGCTTGCGTGTGGCGTCGGGCGCCCGTTCGGCCCTGCTCCGTGAGTGGGACCGGTGTCGGTGGGTGTGGAACCAGTGCGTCGCGACGGCCCGGGCGGCGCACCTGGCGGGGGAGAAATGCGGGCCCGCCGGTCTCGACAGGCTGCTGACGGCGTGGCGAAGGGGCTCGCCGGTCCGACGCTGAATTACACCCGGCGCGGGTTCCGGCTCAGGGACGGGCGCCTGCAGTTGGCGGGAGGCATTTCGCTGACCGTGGTGTGGTCGCGGGAACTGCCCGCCGATCCCTCGAGCGTGCGCGTCTACCGCGACAGCCTTGGGCACTGGTACGCGTCCTTCGTCGTCCACGTCCACGTGCAACCGCTCCCAGCGAGGGGCGCCGCCGTCGGTATCGACTGGGGCGTCAAGGAGACTGCGACCACGACCAGCGACGACCACGACCTTCCGCATCCCGAGCACGGCAGGAACGCCGCTCGGAAGCTGGGCGGGTATCAGAGGATGATGGCGCGGCGGAAGCCGGCGCGTGGCCGGGCCGCCTCGAAGGGCTACCGGAGGGCGAAACGGCAGGCCGCGAAGGTGCACAAGAAGATCGCTCGACAGCGGCAGGACACCGCGCGCAAGTGGGCCAAGCGCGTCGTCACGGACTTCGACCGTCTGGCCGTCGAGGACTTCCGGCCCCGGTCCTCGCCAGGTCCGCCATGTCACGCAAGGCGGCCGACGCGGCGATCTCGGCCACGAAGCGTGAGCTGATCAACATGGCGCGCAAGCACGGCCGTGACCTGCGGCTCGTGCATCCCCGCACACCACCATGGACTGCGGACGGTGCGGAGCGAGAGCCAAGCACGCACTCCCCTTGTCCGAACGTACGTACACCTGCACGGCGTGCGGAGCCGTTTCCCCGAGGGACAAGAACTCCGCCCGCGTCATGCTGGTCCGGGCTGGTCTCGCCCCGGCTGATGCTGATCGTGGAAGACCCGGCGGGCCGCCGGGCTGCGTGAGTCAGGAATCCCCCGCGTCATCCGATTGCTGAGGGAGGAGTCAATATAGAAGCCGACTGTCACGCCGAATTGCAGAGGATCCCGTCTTGACCGAGCAGCTTCGACTGATGGCCGTCCACGCCCACCCCGACGACGAGTCGAGCAAGGGCGCGGCCACCATGGCCAAGTACGTGTCCGAGGGGGTGCCCGTGCTGGTCGTGACCTGCACCGGAGGCGAGCGCGGGTCCGTGCTGAACCCCAAGCTCCAGGGTGACAAGTACATCGAGGAGAACATCCACGAGGTGCGGCGCAAGGAGATGGACGAGGCGCGCGAGATCCTCGGCGTCGAGCAGGAGTGGCTCGGATACGTCGACTCCGGCCTGCCCGAGGGCGACCCGCTGCCGCCGCTGCCCGAGGGCTGCTTCGCACTCGCGGACGTGCACGAGGCGGCCGGCGAGCTGGTGAAGAAGATCCGCGCCTTCAAGCCGCAGGTCGTCACCACGTACGACGAGAACGGCGGCTACCCGCACCCCGACCACATCATGACCCACAAGATCTCGATGGTCGCCTTCGACGGTGCGGCCGACACCGAGAAGTACCCGGAGGCCGAGTTCGGCCCTGCGTACCAGCCGCAGAAGCTGTACTACAACCAGGGCTTCAACAAGCCGCGCACCGTCGCCCTGCACGAGGCGCTGCTCTCGCGCGGCATGGAGTCCCCGTACGGGGAGTGGCTGGAGCGGTGGAAGGAGTTCGAGCGCACCGAGCGCACGCTGACCACCCACGTGCCCTGCGCCGACTTCTTCGAGATCCGTGACAAGGCGCTGATCGCCCACGCCACGCAGATCGACCCGGACGGCGGCTGGTTCCGCGTCCCGATGGACGTCCAGAGGGAGGTCTGGCCCACCGAGGAGTACGAGCTCGCGAAGTCGCTCGTCGACACTTCCCTCCCCGAGTCCGACCTCTTCGCGGGCATCCGGGAGAATGCGTAGCTATGAGCGCTACGCAGGCAGCACTGACCCAGCTCCTCCCGCTGGCGGGTGACACCTTCGACAAGAACAAGGTGACGCCCGGCATCCTGGGCTTCCTCGTCTTCGCGGCCCTCGCCGTCGGCGTGTGGGCCCTGATGAAGTCGATGAACCGGCACATGGGACGGGTGGACTTCCAGGAGGCACCGGAGGCCGGGGCCGCCGCCACCTCCACCGGCACCGCCAAGGACCGAACCTCCTAGGCGCCGCGGCCCGGCCGCCGAAGACCGCTGTGGACCGCCGTACCGCCCCGGACCGGGCGGGGCGGCGGTCTCCGCGCGTCACGCCGGCGGCAGCGGGACGCCCATGATCTCCCGCGAGTGGAGGTTCGGCACCAGGCCCAGCCGCCACGCCTGCCAGCCCTCCGCCGGGTCCACGCCGCGGCCCAGGATCACCGCGTACGTCTCCAGGCAGTCCTCCAGCCGCCCGTCGCGCGCCGGATGCGGAGCCCCGGCCAGCCGGTCCAGCTCGGACCGCGCCTCCTCCGGAGCGCCCGGCACCGCCGGGGCCGCGGAGCCGGTGTACGGGAGCATCGTGCAGCGCAGGAACCGCGCCCAGTCCTCCCCGCGCCGGTCCCCGTACGAGATGAACAGCCGCACCGCCTCCTCGCACAGGCCCAGCGCCTGCGACACCCTGGCGTTGCCCGCGTCCACCACGGCCAGCTCCAGGCAGGTCCACGCCTCGCCGTGGGCCAGCCCGATCCGCCGGAAGTCCGCCCGCGCGTCCACCAGCAGCTGCCGTGCGAAGCCCGAGTTCTTCAGGTTGCCCGTCTGCGCCGCCCGCTGGTCGCGCGTCACCCGGCCCGAGTGGTGCCGCGCGTGCGCCAGCCCGTACACGTCCCGCATCCGCGAGAACATCGTCCGGGCCCGCTCCAGCTCCCGCACCGCCTGATCGCGCTCCCCGCCCTCCTCCAGCGCCTGCCCGAGGTAGTACAGCGTCCACGCCTCGCCGCGGGCGTCCTCCGCCTCCCGGTGCCGGACCAGCGCGTCGCGCAGCCGCTCCAGGGCCGGCCCCGGGTCCCCGTCCACCACCCGGGCGCGGCCCAGCTGCGTCAGCGCCCAGGCCTGGCCGCGGTCGTCGCGCGTGCGCCCGTACAGGTCGAGGGCGCGCCGCAGCTCCGCCTCCGCCCGTTTCACGTCGCCCAGCCGCAGGAAGACCTGGCCCAGCTGGAAGTGCGCCCACGCCTCGCCGTGCACGCTCTCGTTCTCCCGGTGCAGCTCCAGCGACCGCTCCAGCAGCGCCATCGCCTCCGCGAGGTGCGCCCGGTCGCGCTCCACGGCCGCCAGCGCGTGCAGGCCCCACGCGCGGTCGCCCGCCAGCTCCGGCGGCTCCTGGAGCACCAGCGCCTCCCGGATGCGGGCCGCGGCCTCCGGCAGGTTGCCCTGGTGGTGCAGGGTGATGCCCAGCGAGATCAGGGCCATGCCCGCCCCCGCCTCCTGGTGGGCCTCCATGTACTGGTCCACCACCGAGGTCAGCGTGGTGCGGGCCTTGTCCAGCTCGCCCAGCTGCCGCGCCGCGATACCGGTGCGCCACTGCACCGACCGCACCAGCCGCCCCTGCCGGCCGGCCTCCACGGCCTGGGTGAGCTCGTTGATCTCGCCGAGCCGGTACAGGTCCCCGCGCAGCAGGCAGAAGTCGCACAGCGCGCCCAGCAGGTCCAGTACCGCCTGCTGGTCCACGCCCTCCGAGTGCCGCAGCGCGGCCGTGATGAAGCTGGACTCGTCGTCCAGCCAGCGCAGGGCCGCGTCCAGCGAGGTGAAGCCGTGCACGCCGAACTGGTGGGCGCGCGTGGACATCTTCCCGTCGACCATCCGGATCACCGAGTCCGCCAGTTGCGCGTACGCGCGGATCAGCCGCTCGTGCGCGGCCGCCGCCTCCGCCCGGTCCTCCTCCGCCGCCAGCCGCTCCGCCGCGTACGCGCGCACCGCGTCGTGCATCCGGAACCGCTGGCCCCGGACCCGTTCGATCAGCCCCGCCTCGTACAGCTCCTCCAGCGCGCGCAGCGCCGCCTGCTCGGGTACGTCGGCCAGCGCGGCCGCGGCCGCGCCGCCGAGCGAGGCCCGCCCGGCCAGCGGCAGCCGCAGCAGCAGCAGCCGGGCCGGCGCGTCGAGGCGGGCGTCGGCGGCCCGCAGGGCCAGCTCCACCGGGTCGCCGGGGCCGGCGGCGGGCACCCGGCCCTCGCGGGCGAGCGGGATCAGCATCCGCAGGGCCAGCGGGAGTCCGCCGCCGCGTTCCACCACCGCGGCCGCGTCCGTGTCCACGGGCGGGGCTGCGGCCCGTACCAGCTCGACGGCATCGGCCCCGGCCAGCGGTTCCACCGGCAGCTGGTGCACCCAGGCCGCCAGGTCCGCGGGCAGCTCCAGCGGCTCCCGCGCCGTCACGAGCACCAGGCTGTCCGACCGCTCCGGCACCAGCGTCCGGACCTGCGCCGCGTCGACGGCGTCGTCGAGCACCACGGTCACGGGCAGGCCCTGGAGGTGCTGGTGGTAGAGCTCGCCCAGTCTGCGCACCTGCTGCTCCGCCGAGGCCCCGTCGCGGAAGAGCAGCTGCTCGCGCGGGGCGCCCAGCCGGTTCAGCAGGTGCAGCAGCGCCTCCCGCGTCGACAGCGGTGCCCCGCCGCCCGGCGAGCCGCCCCGCAGGTCCACCATGCAGGCGCCGCGGAACTGGTCCCGCAGCCCGTGCGCCGCCCGCAGGGCCAGCGCTGTGCGGCCCGCGCCCGGCCGGCCGTGCAGCACGACCACGACCGGGCGGGTCTCGGTGCTGGCGCGGGCCGCCTGCACCCACTGGGCGATCCGTGTGAGCTCTGCCTTGCGGCCGGCGAAGGGGTCCGACGGCCGGGGAAGCTGCCCGAAGGACTGCTCCAGGGCGCTGCGCCGCCGGGCCTCCGCGCTGCGGTCCGTGCCGCGCAGCTGCGGGGCGGCGCGGGGCGGGGTACGGGGGGCCCGCGCGGCCGCGGTCACCGCGCGCTGCTGCTCCAGGAAGGGCCGTATGCCGCGCACCTCCAGCGCCGACAGCCATTGCAGCCTCAGCTGCTCGGGGCCGCCCGGACGGCCGCGTTCCCCGGCCCGCCGGTTCGCCGCGGGCAGGTGCAGGGCCGTCACCTTGGCCACGGTCGCGACCGCCCCCGCGACGCCCGTCACCGCTCCCACGGTCAGTGCCGTACCGGCGGCGACGCCCAGCGCGAGGTCCGCTCCGACGGCCGCGGCTCCCGCAACCGCCGCGACGAGTAACGCCGTTGAGGTGCTGCCCTGCCGGAAGGCTTCGCCGAGCGACTGGTCCCCGGCCGCCGCCTCGTCCAGGGCCCGTACGTACGCCTCGTACTCCGGAGCAGCGCTCGCGGCGAGCGCGTCCAGCGCCTCCCGGGCCCGGGCCAGCAGCGCCGCCCGGTCCAGCGGCGCACCCGCCGCCGCCCGCCGCGCCTCCTCCTCCACAGCCCGCTCCAACAGCCGCTCGGCCTCACTGCGATGGCTGTCCCGCATCGGCTTCCCCCTCGGAGAGCTCCGGCAACGTGCCACAAGTGTCCGTCGGGACGCCCGCGAGCGCGAGGGAATCTGAGCTAGTTCAGAGGGAGTTGGCAGCCCGTGCACATGCCGTGACCATGCGCTGCCGGAGCCGCGCCGGCTGCGGCGGCCGCCTCCCGGCCCGGGCCCGGCGGTCCGCCCGCCGCGCCGGTCCGGCCCTCCGGAGCCGTGTCCGCGACACCCGGTCCCACGACCTGGCCCCGCTCCTTCGGCGCTGATCTGATCTCTTGCGGCAGGATGTCCCCATGCCGAACCGCCTCGAGAACGAGACCTCGCCGTATCTGCTCCAGCACGCAGACAACCCCGTGGACTGGTGGCCGTGGTCGCCGGAGGCGTTCGCGCAGGCGCGGGAGCGGGGGGTGCCCGTCATGCTCAGCGTCGGCTACTCCAGCTGCCACTGGTGCCATGTGATGGCCCACGAGTCCTTCGAGGACGAGCTGGCCGCCGCCTACATGAACGAGCACTTCGTCAACATCAAGGTGGACCGCGAGGAGCGCCCCGACGTCGACGCCGTCTACATGGAGGCCGTGCAGGCCGCCACCGGGCAGGGCGGCTGGCCGATGACCGTGTTCCTGACCCCGGACGCCGAGCCCTTCTACTTCGGCACCTACTTCCCGCCCGAGCCCCGGCACGGCATGCCCTCCTTCATGCAGGTCCTCGAAGGGGTGCGGACCGCGTGGGTGGGCCGGCCCGAGGAGGTGGCCGAGGTCGCGCAGCGGATCGTACGGGACCTGGCCGGGCGGGAGTTGGACTACGGGAAGGCCGGCACGCCCGGGCCCGAGGAGCTCACCCAGGCGCTGCTCGGGCTGACGCGCGAGTACGACGCGACGCGCGGCGGATTCGGCGGGGCCCCGAAGTTCCCGCCGTCCATGGTGCTGGAGTTCCTGCTGCGCAACCACGCCCGCACCGGGTCCGAGGGCGCGCTGCAGATGGCCGCCGACACCTGTGAGGCGATGGCCCGGGGCGGGATCTACGACCAGCTCGGCGGCGGGTTCGCCCGGTACTCCGTGGACCGGGAGTGGGTCGTCCCGCACTTCGAGAAGATGCTGTACGACAACGCGCTGCTGTGCCGGGTGTACGCGCACCTGTGGCGGGCCACCGGCTCCGACCTCGCGCGGCGGGTCGCGCTGGAGACGGCCGACTTCATGGTCCGGGAGCTGCGCACCGACCAGGGCGGCTTCGCCTCCGCGCTGGACGCCGACAGCGAGGATCCGGCGAGCGGCCGGCACGTGGAGGGGGCGTACTACGCCTGGACCCCCGACGAGCTGCGGGAGGTGCTCGGCGAGGACGACGGGAACCTGGCCGCCGGGTACTTCGGGGTGACGGAGGAGGGCACGTTCGAGCACGGGAAGTCCGTGCTCCAGCTGCCCCAGGACGGTCCTGCGGCCGACGCCGAGCGGATCGCGTCGATCCGCGCGAGGCTGTTCGCGGCCCGGCAGTCGCGGCCCGCGCCCGGGCGGGACGACAAGGTCGTCGCCGCCTGGAACGGGCTCGCCGTCGCCGCCCTCGCCGAGTGCGGGGCCTTCTTCGAGCGGCCCGACCTGGTCGAGCGGGCCACCGAGGCCGCCGATCTGCTGGTGCGCGTGCACATGGACGGCCGGGCCCGGCTGGCGCGGACCAGCAGGGACGGCCAGGTGGGCGCCAACGCGGGCGTGCTGGAGGACTACGGCGACGTGGCCGAGGGGTTCCTCGCGCTGGCGTCGGTGACGGGGGAGGGGGTCTGGCTGGAGTTCGCCGGGTTCCTCGTCGACCTGGTGCTGGACCGGTTCACCGCCGAGGACGGCTCGCTGTACGACACCGCGCACGACGCGGAGAAGCTGATCCGCCGCCCGCAGGACCCGACCGACACGGCCGCGCCGTCCGGCTGGACCGCGGCCGCCGGCGCCCTGCTCTCGTACGCCGCGCACACCGGTTCGGAGGCCCACCGCACGGCGGCCGAGCGGGCGCTCGGGGTGGTACACGCGCTTGGGCCGCGCGCCCCGCGCTTCATCGGGCACGGACTGGCGGTCGCCGAGGCGCTGCTGGACGGGCCGCGGGAGGTGGCGGTCGTCGGGCACCCGGACGATCCGGCGCGGGCGGCGCTGCACCGGACGGCGTTGCTGGGGACGGCTCCTGGTGCGGTGGTGGCGACGGGCCTGCCGCTCGCGGAGGACGGCAGTGGCGGGGAGTTCCCCCTGCTGGCCGAGCGCACACTCGTGCACGACCGTCCGACGGCGTATGTGTGTCGACATTTCGTCTGCGCGCGGCCTACGACGGATCCGGTCGAGTTGGCAGAGCAGTTGGGTACGGTTCGCCCCTGAAGTGCCCGGAGTGCCGTCAATTCCGGTTACCGATATGTCGATGAAGGAACCGGCTTTTTAGCTGTGCTGCGCCTGAGTGTCATGTTCGCTGTCTAATCTCGTGTCGTTCGAGAGTCACGTTTCGCGAGTCACCGTTCCGAGAGACATCGTTCCGGGAGACACCGAGATGGCGCACTGGGGGGTGCGCGCAGGGGGAAGCGGAGGCGGCGGGCCGGGGGGCCCGCCGTGAGCCTCCGGGGGGTTTCACGATCGCCGCCGGGGGTTGCGGCATGTCCGGGGGGATAATTTGTTCACCTCTGTGTTTATTTCTGTGATTTCGTTGGCACTCTTCGGGATTGCCGCCTTCACGCTCTGGTGGCAGATGCACGCCTGGCGGACGCCGGAAGTGCTCGCCTCCACCCGCTTCGACCGCCCCGACGGCGGCGGCGCGCTGGCCTTCTCCCTGCTGCTGCCCGCCCGCCACGAGCAGGCGGTGCTGGAGCACACCATCGACCGGCTCCTCGAATCGAGCCACACCGACTACGAGATCATCGTGATCGTCGGCCACGACGACCCCGAGACCGCCGCCGTCGCCGACCGCGCCGCCGCGAGGGAGCCGGCCCGGGTACGGGTCGTCGTCGACCACCACGAGACCAAGAACAAGCCCAAGGCCCTCAACACCGCCCTCCCCACCTGCCGGGGCGACATCGTCGGGGTCTTCGACGCCGAGGACCAGGTCCACCCCGAGCTGCTCGCCCACGTCGACCACGCCTTCCGCTCCACCGGCGCGGACGTGGTCCAGGGCGGGGTCCAGCTCATCAACTTCCACTCCAGCTGGTACAGCCTGCGCAACTGCCTGGAGTACTTCTTCTGGTTCCGCTCCCGCCTGCACCTGCACGCCGAGAAGGGCTTCATCCCGCTCGGCGGCAACACCGTCTTCGTCCGCACCGAGGTGCTCCGCGAGGCCGGCGGCTGGGACCAGGACTGCCTCGCCGAGGACTGCGACCTGGGCGTACGGCTGTCCTCGGTCGGCAAGAAGGTGGTCGTCGCGTACGACTCCGACATGGTCACCCGGGAGGAGACGCCCGGCTCCCTGGTGAGCCTGCTCAAGCAGCGCACCCGCTGGAACCAGGGCTTCCTCCAGGTGTACCGGAAGAAGGACTGGCAGCAGCTGCCCGGCCGCGGCCAGCGCTGGCTCGCCCGCTACACGCTGATGACCCCGTTCATGCAGGCCGCCTCCGGGGTGATCATCCCGCTTAACTTCGCCGTCGCGGTCTTCCTCGACGTACCGGTCGGCATCGCGATCATCACCTTCCTCCCCATGCTCACGGCGATGGTGACGTTCGTCTTCGAGATCGTCGGCCTGCACGACTTCGGCCGGCAGTACGGACTGCGCGTCCGCTTCGTGCACTACGTCAAGCTCGTCGTCGGCGGCCCGTTCTACCAGGTGATGCTGGCGGGCGCGGCGATCCGCGCGGTCTGGCGCGAGCAGCGCGGCCGCAACGAGTGGGAACTGACCAGCCACACCGGCGCCCACCTCACCGGCGCGCCGGCCGCCACAGCGATCCGAGAGGACAGCCGCCAGTGACCGCCACCCTGCCCACGGCCACTGATCCCCAGCCGGGCGCCATCGCGAACACGACCGCGACCGCCACCGCGACCGCCACTGCGACCGCGACCGCCACCGCCCAGGCCGCTGCCACCGCCACCTCCACCGCGACCGCTCCCCGCGGCCCCGTCCAGGGCGGCGCCCCCGGCGTCCGGCCGCCCGCGCCGCCCGTCCAGCCCGTGCGCCCGCTGGTGCGCTTCCGCTCCTCCCGCCCGGACCTGCTGCTGTGCGGGGCCCTGCTGCTCGTGATCGTCCTCGTACAGGGCTGGAACATCACCCACTTCCCGACCCTCAGCGACGACGAGGGCACCTACCTCGCCCAGGCGTGGGCCGTCCAGCAGGGCGACGGCCTCGCCCACTACACGTACTGGTACGACCACCCGCCCCTGGGCTGGATCCAGATCGCGGGACTCACCTGGCTGCCCTCGCTCTTCGTACCCGAATCGATGACGGTCGCCTCGATGCGGTTCGCGATGCTCGCCGTCTCCGCCGCCAGCGCCGTGCTCATCTACGTGCTCGCGCGCCGGCTGTGGCTGCCGCGCTGGGCGGCCGCACTGGCCATGGCCCTGTTCGGGCTCTCGCCGCTCTCGGTCGTCCTCCAGCGGGAGATCTTCCTCGACAACCTCGCGGTGATGTGGATCCTGCTGGCCTTCTGCCTGGCCGCGTCACCCAGCCGCCACCTGTGGCACCACTTCGGGTCGGGGCTCGCGGCCGCCACCGCCGTCCTGACCAAGGAGACGATGCTGGTGGTGCTCCCGGCGCTGCTGGTGACGATGTGGCGCCACAGCCACCGCGACACCCGCAAGTTCGCCGTCACCGGAGCCATCACCGCCTGCGCGCTCATCGGCCTGGCCTACCCGCTGTTCGCCCTGCTCAACGGCGAGCTGCTGCCCGGCTCCGGGCACGTCTCCCTCATCGACGGCATCACCTACCAGATGGGCCGCGAAGGATCCGGATTCATCCTCGACCCCGGTTCCGGCTCGAACGGCGTCCTGCGGTCCTGGCTCTACTACGACACCGTCCTGCCGCTCGGCGGACTCTCCGGCGCCGTCCTGCTGCTGGCCACCCTGCGATGGTCCGTGACCGCCCGCGCGCTGGCCGGCCCCGCGCTCGCCGCCGTCATCCTCGCCCTCGTCGCGATGCGGCCCTCCGGCTACCTCCCGGCGATGTACGTGATCCAGGCGCTGCCCTTCCTCGCCCTCGTCCTGGCCGGGGGCGCGGCCAGTGTCACGCACGCCGTGCTGCGCCGCCGCCGCTCGCCGGGCGAGCGCAGGCAACTGGTGTACGCGCGCTGGGCGATGATCGGCGTACTGGCCGCGGCGGCCGCCGTGTACGTGCTGCCGCGCTGGTACGAGGGCAACCGCACGGCGCTCACCGTCGACGCGAACGGCCCCTACCGGCAGGCCGCGGCCTGGCTCGGCAGCGAGGTCGAGGACCCGGCGCGCACCCGGGTGCTGCTGGACGACGCGCTGTGGCTGGACGCCGTGCACCACGGCTTCGAGCCGGGGCTCGGCGCCATCTGGTTCTACAAGGCGGACCTCGACCCGGCCGTCACCAAGACCCTGCCGCGCGGCTGGCGGGACATCGACTACGTGGTCTCCTCGCCCACCGTGCGCCGTGACGCGGTGGACCTGCCGAACGTGAAGGCCGCGCTGGAGCATTCGACGGTGGTCGCCGTCTTCGGCTCGGGCGAGGACCGCATCGAGATCCGCCGCACCGACCGGCCCGCCCCCGGCGACCTCGCCGCCCCCGGCGTCCCCGCCGCCCCCGGCGACCCCGCCGGTCCCGCCGACCGCCAGAGTGGGAGCTGAGCCACCATGAGCGAGGACCTGTGGTCCCTGCATGCCCCGATCGATCCGGACCTCAGCCTTCCGCAGGCGGTGACCGGCAGCGTCACCCTGATCATCCCGACCTTCAACGAGGCGGGGAACATCGCCGAGCTGCTGCGCCGGCTCGCCGAGGCCCTGCCCGACCCCGAGCACCTGCCCTGCGAGGTGCTCTTCGTGGACGACTCCACGGACGACACCCCGGCCGTCATCGAGAAGGCCGCCGCCGACCACCCCTTCCCGGTGTCCGTCCTGCACCGGGAGACCGCCGAGGGCGGCCTCGGCGGCGCCGTCGTCGAAGGGGTCAAACGGGCCGGCACCGACTGGATCGTCGTCATGGACGCCGACCTCCAGCACCCGCCCCACCTCGTGCCCGAACTCGTCGGCGAGGGCGAGCGCACCGGCGCCGACCTCGTCGTCGCCTCCCGCTACATCAGCGGCGGCAGCCGGGCCGGACTCGCCGGCGGCTACCGCATCGCCGTGTCCCGCGGTGCGACCTGGCTCACCAAGGGGCTCTTCCCGCGCGCCCTGCGCGGCATCAGCGACCCGATGAGCGGCTTCTTCGCGATGCGCCGCTCGGCGGTCACCGCCGAGGCGCTCAAGCCGCTCGGCTACAAGATCCTGCTGGAGCTCGCGGTGCGCTGCCGGCCCGCGAAGGTCGCCGAGGTGCCCTTCGTCTTCCAGGACCGCTACTCCGGCGAGTCGAAGTCCACCGCCCGCGAGGGCCTGCGCTTCCTGGCCCACCTGGCCTCGCTGCGCTCCGCGACCCCGCTGGCCCGGCTGGTCGGCTTCGGCCTGATCGGCCTCACCGGCTTCGTCCCGAACCTGGCCGCGCTCTGGCTGCTCACCCGGGCCGGAATGCACTACCTCCCGGCCGAGATCGTCGCCAACCAGGCCGGCGTCCTGTGGAACTTCCTCCTCATCGAGATCCTGCTGTTCCGCGACCGCCGCCGCCACCGCCACTGGGCGGACCGGATCGGCCGCTTCGCGCTCCTCGCCAACGCCGACCTGCTGCTGCGGATCCCGCTCATCGCGGTGTTCGTCGCCAAGTTCGGCATGGACGTGCTGCCCGCCACCGCCCTCGCGCTGGTCACCACCTTCGTCCTGCGGTTCGCGGCCACCGAAGCGCTCGTCTACCTGCCGCGCACCGCGCGCAAGGCAGGGCGTCACACCAGGAGTTGAGCCGCACAGAAGGGAACCTTTCCATGCGTCTGAAGATCCGGCGGCGGGCCGGGCGGCGGGCCGCCCTGCTGGCCGTCGGGGCGCTGACCGCGGGCCTGCTGCTCACCGCACCCCAGCAGGCCACGGCCGGACCGCCCAATCTGCTCTCCAACCCCGGCTTCGAAACCGCCGGCGCACCCGGCGCCGACATGCCGTCCTGCTGGTCCAAATCGGGCTGGGGCGACAACGACTTCACCTTCGCGACCGTTCCCGACGCGCACAGCGGCACCAAGGCGATGCGGGTCTCGCTCACCCGCCGGGTGGACGGCGACCGCAAGGCCCTGGTCACCGAGAACACCACCTGCGCGCCGGCCGTGGCGCCGGGCAAGCAGTACGACCTGTCGGCCTGGTACAAGTCGAACACCCCGGACGTCTCGGTGACGGTGTTCCGCCGGGAGGCCACGACGGGGACCTGGCAGTACTGGACCGACCTGCAGAATCCGCCGGTCAGTGCCGGATGGGCGCGCACGGAGGTCCGCACGCCCGTCGTCCCGCCGAACACCGACAAGATCGCGTGGGGGCTTTCGGTGTACGGGGTGGGCACGCTCACCACCGACGACTACGCGCTGGAGGAGGTGGGCGCGGCGCCGCCGCAGCCGGCCTGCTCGGGCACGGCGGAGGAGTGCGCCAAGGGCAAGTGGGAGGTGATCCCGGCCAAGAACCCGGTGCGGTCGATGCACGCGGTGGTCCTGAAGAACGGCAAGGTGCTGTTGATCGCGGGCTCGGGCAACGACATCGCCCAGTTCAACGCGGGCACCTTCACCTCGGCCGTCTACGACCCGGCGAACGGATCGTTCCGGACGATCCCGACCCCGGTCGACATGTTCTGCTCGGGCCACGTGCAGCTGTCCGACGGCCGGGTGCTGGTGATGAGCGGCAACAAGGGGTACCCGTCCGCCGACGGCACGATCGGCTACCAGGGGCTGAAGGACTCGTACACCTTCGACCCGTCGACCGAGACGTACACGAGGACGAACGACATGAACGGCGGGCACTGGTACCCGTCGGCGACGATCCTCGGCAACGGTGACGTGATCTCCTTCGGCGGCCTGAAAGAGGACTCGACGGGCAACGTGACGGCGGAGAAGTTCTCGGCCGCGCAGCACAAGTGGCTGCCGATGAACGAGGTCAACCAGACCTGGTCGTACTGGGGCCTGTACCCGTCCATGATCCTCATGCAGGACGGGCGGCTGTTCTACTCGGGCAGCCACACCTTCGGCAACGGCACCCCGGGCACGGGCGCGTCGATCTACGACTACGACGCCAACACCATCACCGACGTGCCGGGCCTGCGCAGCAAGGACCAGCGCGACGAGTCGGCGAGCGTGCTGCTGCCCCCGGCGCAGGACCAGCGGGTCCTGACCATCGGCGGCGGCAACAACGAGACCAACCCGGCGGCGAACCGGATCACCGACATCATCGACCTGAAGCAGCCGAGCCCCGCCTACACGGCGGGCCCCGACATCCCGCTGGGCCTGGTGGACACCGGAACCGGCAAGCGGCCGCAGACCGGGGCCGAGGGCAAGATGTACGCCTCGGCCGTGCTGCTGCCCGACGGCAAGGTGCTGGAGACCGGCGGCGGGCTGCACGACCGGGCCGACCCGGTGTTCGAGGCCTCGTTCTTCGACCCGGCGACCAACACCTACCAGGCGGGCCTGGCCACCGACCCGATCCCGCGGACCTACCACTCGGCGTCGTTCCTGATGCCCGACGGCCGGGTCATGTCGGTGGGCGACAACCCGGGCAACGGCACCTACAACCACAACGTGTCGATCTACACCCCGCCGTACCTGTTCAAGGGCCCGCGCCCGCAGATCACCTCGGTGATCGACACGCGCTGGGTGTACGGGGACACGCAGCGGATCACCGTGAACCGGCCGATCGCCAAGGCGGAGCTGATCCGTCCGGCCGCGGTCACGCACTCCTCCGACCCCAACCAGCGGTTCGTGGACCTGCCCATGACGGTCGACGGCAACAACATCGACCTGAACGTCACCAGCAACCCGAACCTGGCGCCGCCCGGCTGGTACATGCTCTTCGCGGTCGACGCGAACGGCGTCCCGTCGATCGCGACCTGGGTGCACCTGGGCGGGCCCTCGGCCCTGGCGGCGACGGCGGAGCCGCCGTCCGCGCACGAGCACACCTTCGCGAACAAGCTCGGGCCCCCGAAGCCGAACCCGGCCAAGCGGGACTCCGTACCCGTGGCCCCGACCGTGGCCGGCTGCGACCGGCACTACGGGACGGCCAGCGTGTGCGTCCCGACCCGCTTCCCGGCCGAGGTGAAGGAGACGACGAAGGCCCGCTGCGACTGGCTGGCCGCCCACCAGTACCCCAAGCGCATGAAGGTCAACGGCAGCGACCCGCTGCGCCTGGACCAGGACCGCGACGGCTACACCTGCTGACGCGGGCCGCCGAGACGGCGGGGCCCGGCCGCACACGGCGGCCGGGCCCCGTCCCGCGGCCCGGGTGACCGGGCCGTCCGCCGTCAGTGCTGGTAGGCGGCGAGCGAGATGCCCACGTAGTGGGCCACGAACGCCGCGAGGGTCAGGGAGTGGAAGACCTCGTGGAAGCCGAAGAAGCGGGGGGAGGGGTTGGGGCGCTTCATGCCGTAGATGACCCCTCCCACGCTGTAGAGCAGGCCGCCGACGATCACCAGGACCAGTACGGCGATGCCGCCGGTGCGCATGAAGTCGGGGAGGAAGAAGACGGCCGCCCAGCCCATGGCGATGTAGCAGGGCGTGTACAGCCAGCGCGGGGCGCCGACCCAGAAGACCCGGAAGGCGATGCCGGCCGCGGCCGCGATCCACACCGCCCACAGCAGCGTGCGCCCGGTGGAGGGCGGGAGCAGCAGGACGGTCAGCGGGGTGTAGGTCCCCGCGATGATCAGGAAGATGTTGGCGTGGTCGAGCCGCCGCAGGATGGCCTCGCCCCGCGGGCCCCAGGTGCCGCGGTGGTAGACCGCGCTGACGCCGAAGAGCAGGCAGGCCGTGAGGATGTAGACCCCGCAGGCCACGCGGGCCCGCGTCGAGTCGGTGAAGGCCATCAGCACCAGGCCCGCGACCACCACGGCGGGGAACATCCCGAGGTGCAGCCAGCCGCGCATGAGCGGCTTCTCCTCCAGGGCGGTCTCGGCCGCCTCCAGGGCCTGGACGACCGGCGAGGCATCGGCGGCCGGGACGGCGGCGGCGTCAGAAGTCATGCCCGCCATGCTACCTACGGGTCCGTAGGTTTCCGTTAGTCCTCTTTACGGAAGATTGACGGACGTGGCGATGCTCACGTGAGAGGCCCCCTGGACATATGCGCACATGCACCGGATGATCAGATGAGTGCGGTCGACACCGGATGAGCGGAGCGCGAAGCGTCCGGGTCGCAGCCCCCACGGGGCCTACACCAAACAAACCCCTCAACAAGGAGCAATCGTGGCGCGCGACAACGCGGCTCCCACTTCCATCCCGACGACGCACCAGGAGCTGATCTCCTGGGTGGACGAGATCGCAGCCCTCACGCAGCCGGACCGCGTCGTCTGGTGCGACGGCTCCGAGGCCGAGTACGAGCGCCTGTGCGAGGAGCTCGTCGCCAAGGGAACGTTCAAGAAGCTCGACGAGACGAAGCGCCCGAACTCGTACTACGCCGCCTCCGACCCCTCCGACGTCGCGCGCGTCGAGGACCGGACCTTCATCTGCTCCGAGAAGGAGGAGGACGCGGGCCCGACCAACCACTGGAAGGCCCCTTCCGAGATGAAGGCGATCTTCGCGGGGGACCAGGGCATCTTCCGCGGCTCCATGAAGGGCCGGACGATGTACGTCGTCCCCTTCTGCATGGGCCCCCTCGGCTCCGAGCTCTCCGCGATCGGCGTCGAGATCACCGACTCCGCCTACGTCGCCGTCGCGATGCGCACCATGACCCGCATGGGCAAGGCCGTCCTCGACGAGCTCGGCACCGACGGCTTCTTCGTCAAGGCCGTCCACACCCTCGGCGCCCCCCTGGAAGAGGGCCAGGCGGACGTGCCGTGGCCGTGCAACACCACCAAGTACATCTCGCACTTCCCCGAGAGCCGCGAGATCTGGTCCTACGGATCCGGCTACGGCGGCAACGCCCTGCTCGGCAAGAAGTGCTACGCCCTGCGCATCGCGTCCGTCATGGCCCGCGACGAGGGCTGGCTCGCCGAGCACATGCTGATCCTCAAGCTCACCCCGCCGGCCGGCGAGGGCGACGCGAAGTACATCGCCGCCGCCTTCCCCTCCGCCTGCGGCAAGACGAACCTCGCCATGCTCGAGCCCACGATCCCCGGCTGGACCGTCGAGACCGTCGGCGACGACATCGCCTGGATGCGCTTCGGCGAGGACGGCCACCTGTACGCGATCAACCCCGAGGCCGGCTTCTTCGGCGTCGCCCCCGGCACCGGCGAGCACACCAACGCCAACGCCATGAAGACCATGTACGCCAACACCGTCTTCACCAACGTCGCGCTCACCCCGGACGGCTCCGACGTGTGGTGGGAGGGCATGACCGAAGAGGCGCCCGCGCACCTCATCGACTGGAAGGGCAACGCCTGGACCCCGGAGTCCGCCCAGACAGAAAATGGATACAGCCCGGCCGCCCACCCCAACGCCCGCTTCGCCGTCCCCGCCGCCCAGTGCCCGACGATCGCCCCCGAGTGGGAGGACCCCAAGGGCGTCCCGATCTCCGCGATCCTCTTCGGCGGCCGCCGCGCCTCCGCCGTCCCGCTGGTCACCGAGTCCTTCGACTGGAACCACGGCGTCTTCATCGGCTCGAACATCGCCTCCGAGAAGACCGCCGCCGCCGAGGGCAAGGTCGGCGAACTGCGCCGCGACCCCTTCGCCATGCTGCCGTTCTGCGGCTACAACATGGGCGACTACATGGGGCACTGGGTCAAGGTCGGAGCCGACAAGGACCAGGCGAAGCTCCCGAAGATCTACTACGTGAACTGGTTCCGCAAGAACGACGCCGGCAAGTTCGTGTGGCCCGGCTTCGGCGAGAACAGCCGCGTCCTGAAGTGGATCGTCGGCCGCCTCGACGGCACCGCCGAGGGCGTCGAGACCCCCATCGGCATCCTGCCGACCAAGGACTCCCTCGACCTCGACGGCCTGGACCTCCCGGCCGCCGACCTCGACTTCCTCCTCACCGTCGACAAGGAGGTCTGGCGCGAGGAGGCCGCCCTGGTCCCCGAGCACCTGAACACCTACGGCGACCACACCCCCAAGGAGCTGTGGGACCAGTACCACGCGCTCGTGGAGCGCCTGGGCTAGCCGGGCCGCGCCCTGAACAAGGGCGCCGAAGAACGTGGGAGCCCCCGACCAAGCGGCGTCCCACCGCTGTGGGAGCCCCCGACCAAGCGGTTCCCACCGCAGCACATGACCTGTCAGGAGCGTCCGCGCTCCTCCAGGTAGGTCGTGTGCGTCTGCTGACGGCGGGCCTCTGCTTCACGGAGGCCCGCCGTCACTCGTTCCGCCTCGCCGTACAGGACCGACAGCTGCCGCTCCAGGTGCCGCTCCGGCGACTCCCCGCCCGGCGTCAGCCGCGTCCACCAGCGCGTCCGGTTGTACGTGTCCACGCACTCCGGCACGTCCAGCCGGATCGCCCGAGACAGCGAATGCACCGCCTCCGGATCCGCCGCCAGGGCATCGGCCACCCACCCCGGATCGAGCAGGGCCGCGTACAGCTCCACCAGCTCGGCCAGCTTCCCCCCGGCCGCCGGCGGCAGCTCCACCTCCGCCAGGTACTCGCGCAGCCGCCCGAAGTCCTCCCGTACGAGGCCCAACTGCTCGGCGGCATCCGGATACAGCGGCGGAGCCACCGTCTCCGGCGGGGCGATCAGCGCACCCGCCCCGTACAGCCCCGCCACCACCACCGGCCAGTACGAGCCGCCCACCCCGGCGAGCCCCAGACCCAGCCCGGCCACCCCGCACGCCGAACCGGCCAGGTTCTTCTTCGACTCCAGATACGTCACGAAGCGCGCACCCAGCGCCTTGCCCGCGGCCGCGCCGGCGGCCCTATTGGTAGCCACGGATCTCCTCGAAGGCTCCGTTCAGCGAACCGGTCCCGCCCGTGGCGTCGAAGAGCCGCCCGCCGGTCAGTTCGGTGATGTGGGTCAGTTCCTTGCGGTCCGAATCGCCGAACAGCACCGCGAACACCGGGGTGCGCTTGCGGTCCTCGGGCAGCGCGGCGTAGAAGGAGTCGAAGTGCCGCGCCCCCACACCCTCCGTGTTCTGGCCGTCCGTCATCAGCACGATCGAGGTGAACGCGTCCCCGCCGCCCTTGCCGAGCTGCTCGTACGCCGCCTCCAGACTGCTGTAGATCGCCGTACCCCCCTCCGGCTCCAGCGCCTTCACATCACCCCGGATCCCGTCCAGGGCCGGACCCGGATTACCGGGCTCCACCACATGCGTCCGTACCTTCTTCACCTTGGACCCGAACGGCAGGAGCGTCACCTCCTCGCGGTCCCTGAACCGCTCACCCGTCCCCGAACTCCCCGTCCCCGTCAGCTCCGTGAGCGCCGCCTTCAGCCGCCCGATCCGGTCCTCCTCGGACATCGACCCCGAGGTGTCCAGCACGTACACCGTCCGCGACGGCCGGCGCAGCTCGTTCTCGTACGAGGCCAGCAGCCCGTCCGCGACCGCCGGCGAACCCGGGAACGGCAGCTCGCGCCGCTTGTCCGCACCCAGCCCCGCAGCCGGCGCCACCCCCGCCGCGACCGGCCGGCGGAAGGTCTTCTCCGTGATCGCCCGCTGCGCCTGGGCACCGCGCAGGTACTCCGTCAGCGCCCGGCCCGACTCGCGGGCCCCGGCCGGGGCCGAGGTCAGCAGGGTCAGCGGATAGTGCGCGGTGACCACACCGTCGCGCGGCCGGATCACCGTCAGCGGGGACTTCGCGTCCCGGTTCACCGACAGCAGCACCGACTCGTAGTTCACCAGCGCGTCCACGTCCACCCGCTGGGCATAGGCGGTGGCCAGCCAGCCCGAGGAGCCCGAGGTCAGCCGCTGCCCGGCGAAGAACTCCTTCAGCCGCGGCGCCGCCGCCTTCACGTCCGCGTCCGCCAGCGCCGCCTGCGCGCCCGACAGCCCCGACGCCACCGAGACCAGCGCGGAGAAACCGGAGTTGGAACGCACCGGGTCGGTCATCCCGTACGTGAGCTTCCCGCCGGTGACCGCCTCGTGCACCGCCGACCACGTCACGTCCTCGGGCTTCCAGCCGAGCCGCGCCAGCGCCTCCGGCCGCACGCCGAGGGCCACGGGCGAGGACATCACCGGGGTCTCGTTGGCGAGCTTCCCCGCGGCCTCGGGACGCAGCCGCAGATAGTCGTTCGACGACAGCCAGATCGCGTCGTACGTCCCGTCGGCCTTCCCCGACGCCACCTGCTCGGCGGCGTCCAGCGTGCCGGACCAGGTCAGCTCCACCGTGACCCCGGTCGCCTCCCTGGCCTCGTCCAGCACCGGCTGCATATCGGCCAGCTCACTGGAGGCCAGCACCCGCAAGGTGCCCTCCTTGTACGCCGTCGGCTTCGGACCGTCGGGCGCGTCGGCGGTGCAAGCCGTCGCGGCCGCGAGCACAGCGAGGGCGAGGCCCGCCATCCACCCTCGCCGAGCACCATTCGGCCTGGCCGGCGCGGGGTCCGGGGCGGAGCCCCGGTTCCGACCCGGCTCGCGCCCGCTCACCGGGCACCGCCCTCGAGCGCACTGACACTCCGCGTCCGCGCCAGGTACGCCGACGCGGTCTGCAGCTCCCCCGTCAGCGACTCCACCGTCGCGGCCATGTTCTCCGTGGCCTGCACCTTGAAGGTGTCGATCGCGTCGAGCGTCCGGTAGATCTGCGCGAACGCCGTCCGCAAGGTCTCCGCCCCCACCGCGGGATCGGCCGCGATCCGCTGGATCTCGCCGCTCTGCGTCGACAGCATCTGCGCGTTCCCCCGGATCAGGTCCTCCGTCGTGTCCCGCAGGGTGTTGACCTGCTCGACCACCTTGCGCTGGTTGTCGAGGGCCGACGCCAGCATCACGGCGATCCGCAACGCGGACACCGTGGTGGTCGCGGCCCGGTCGACGCCCTTGATCAGCTCTTCGTTGTTGCGCCGGACCACGTCCATCGCCAGGTAGCCCTGCGCGCACACGGCCAGCTGCGTCAGCAGGTCCTGGTGCTTCTGCCGGACCGGGAAGAGCATGTCCGCGCGCAGCGCGTCCGCCCCTTGCGGATCGGAGCGCTCCGCCTCGGCGATCCGCTGCTCCACGGCCGAGTCCAGGGCCTCGGTGAGGACCGCGTACTCCTGGAGCTTGCCCATGGTCTCCCACAGGCGCGCCCGCTCGGTGTGCAGGGCCGCGTTGTCACGGCGCAGCTCGTCCTGCCCGCTGCGCAGCGCGCCCACGATCCGGTTCAAGGTCGCCTGCGAGGAGGCGTACTTGGCCACGTGGTCGCGGAACCTGTTGCAGCCCGGCAGCTTCGAGATCAGCTTGCCGAAGCCCTTCGCGGGCGTGTCGCGCGGGTCGAGGTCCTCCACCGTGCGGCGCAGTTCGACGAGCGAGCCGGCGACCCGGGCCTGGGCGTCGCCGCCGCCGTCGGAGCCCAGCGAGCGCACGGCCCGGTCCAGCATCCGGTTGGACTGCTGGGCGGCGGAGCGGATGTCGGCCGAACCGAGCCCCGCGATCTCCCCGATGCGCTGCGCGAACTCGGGGGAGCGGGCGTCGATCCCGGCGAGCGAGCCGACGTACTCCCCGGCCCGGCGGGCCATTTCCTCGCGTACCCCGTCCTGGAGCGGTACGAGTCCCGAGGCCTGCTCCTTGCGGACGGGGGCGACGGGCTCGGGCGCGGTGAGGACGAGCGGGGAGTCCTCCGGAGGTGTCAGTGTCACGGTGTGTCCCCCTGCCCCTTGGCGCGGTCGGCCAGCGCCATCAGGATCTTGACGGTCGGTGTGCCGACCTGGCGGATGCCGGTCAGCGCGGGGTTGAGGTAGGCGGCGTGCGGGGCGGTCGCGGCGGTGAACTCCGGCACGCCGTCCTGCGGGCGGAACCCGTGCCGCAGGACCAGCTCGCGCAGCTTCGGGTCGGTCGCGAGGAGCGTGCCGAGCTCCGCCGCCTTCTCGCCGAGCGGTACGAAGGTGTGCGCGGTGTTGACCGTGGTGTCCGGGTAGAGCACCACCATGTCGCCGGGATCCTGCTTCTGCAGCAGGAGGGCCGCCACCTGGGACTCGTAGACCAGGATGAGCGGTTCGCCGCTGCCGCTGATGAAGGCCCGGAACGGGTCGTCGGTGCTCGGCTCCAGCGCGCCCTGTACGGAGATCAGCTTGCGCAGCAGGGGCGCGGTGCGGGCGACCCCGGCGTCGTCGGAGACGATGTTGCCGCCGTTCGCCACGTTGGAGGCGGCGGCGAGGAACAGGGCGCCGGAGTTCGAGGTGGACGGGTCGGTGGTCTTGATGAACACCGTGCCGGTCAGCTCGGCGTGGGCGGCGGAGCCGGGCAGCTGCTGCCAGGTGCGGTCCTCGCCGGCCGCCTTGAGGAAGGCGCCCATCAGGAGGGTCCCGGAGCTCTTGCCGGTCATCTTCGCGAGGCCGTTGTCGGACAGCACCTTGGCCGCGTTGGAGCGGGCGATGACGACGAGCGGGGAGTAGAAGGTCTTGGTCTGCCGGGAGCCCTTGACCCCGGCGGCGGCCTCGACCTCCTTGGCGGGCTCACTGCTGCTGGGGAAGGCGAAGTCGAACTCCTTGAGGGCGAGCTGGTCCATCGCCCAGGAGCCCGAGGTCTCCGTCTTCACGGTGTAGCCCTTGGCGGCAAGGGCCTTGGCGACGTCCGGGTCTCGGAAGAATTCGGACTTCTCCGAGCCGATGACGCCACGCACGGTCTTCGTTGCCGGCGTTTCTGGGTCCTGCCCGTTCACGAGGGCGACTGCTGCGACGCCGCCGATCAGGAGGAGGCCCAGGACGATTCCCAGGATGCGTCTCACGGGTGCAGCCTGCTCGCGGAAACCCACATTCCGCGCGGAGTTGAATGAACGTCAGGTGTCCAGGCGGTCCCACTTCGAAATGCTGTGTGGGCTCGTGGGTGCTGGTGGGAGGGGCGGCCGCCCGGGAGGATCTGGGCATGGGCGTGAGCGCGAGCGCGTTGAAGTGGCAGGGCTGGCTGGTCGGCCTGGTGGCACTGGCCGGACTCCTGGTGTTCGCCCCGCTGGGGCTGTACGTGTGGGCCAGCGGCGGCCCGTCCCCCCACGAGGCGGCGGAGGCGGCGGTCGAGCCGGAGGCGCGCGTCACCGCCTGCCGCGTCGATCCGGCCAGCCGGCGGGTGGCGGCGACGGTGGAGGTGACCGGGCACGGCTCGTACGTCGTCACGGTGGAGTTCCGCGACCGGGAGCACCCGGGCCCGGGCACGCGCGCCGCGCAGGCCCTGGTCAAGGTCCCGGGCGTGCTGCCGGGGGCGGCGGAACGCGCCGAGGCGGTGGGCCCGGTCTGGCCGGTGGCGACGGTCCCGTGGTGCGGGGTCGCCGACGCGGTCCGGGCGGTGGAGGGTTCCGGGGCTCCGGGGGCGTCGGCGGGGCGCGGCGGACCCTGACGGGCGGGGGCGGCCGGGGCGGGCCGCCGGGGTGCGGCGGGCTGGGAGTGGCCTGGTGGGTGCGACGGGCTGGGCGCGGCCCGCGGGCTGCGGCGGGCTGGGAGTGGCCCGCGGGGTGCGGGGTGCGGCGGGCTGGGAGGGGCCTGGTGGGTGTGGGCCGGTGGGTGAGGCCCGGGGGTGCGGCCGCCGCGCAGGGCCGGGTTTCGTCCGCCGAGCCCCCCCGCAGGGGTCGTGGCGCCCGGTCCGGAGCCTCCGCGGCCCCGGACCGGGGCCGTCAGAGGGCGCCGGCCAGGTCCTGGGACGTGAGGGCGGCGGCGTGCGCGTCCATGCGCTCGGCGGCGAGGATCGCGACGGTGGTGTCGGCGCGGGACGCGGCGACGAGGAGGGCGCGGGCCGCGAGGTCGTGCGCGCGCTGGTGCAGGTGCGTGCTGTCCGCGGCCTCGTCCGACCGGTGCGCGCGGGCCGGCTGGGCCCCGCGCAGCCGCGCGACCTGCGTGGCGATGCGGGCGGCGGCCTCGTCGAGGCCGAGCTCGTCGGTGACGGCGAGCAGGGCCGCGAGGTGCCCGGCGAGCTGCACGTCCAGGGCTTCGCTGCGGCTGCGGTGCGGGTAGTCGACGGTGGCGGCGCCCATGCGGTGGACGACCGACTTGGTGCGGCTCGGCTCGTACATGAGGTGGCCTCCTGCCAGGGTCAGGAGACCATCCTACATTGGAATCGTTCTAAAGTTGAGCTGGATCCTGGAGCTGCTCGAGCGCGGCACCGGGACCAGGGGGTATGGCCGGAGGCCGGGGCCCCTTAGGGCTGGCCGTAGCCGTCGAGGAAGTTCCCGATCCGGGTGACCGCGTCCCCCAGGTCCTTGGCGTTCGGGAGCGTCACGATCCGGAAGTGGTCGGGCTCGGGCCAGTTGAAGCCCGTACCGTGCACCACCATGATCTTCTCGGCCCGCAGCAGGTCGAGGACCATCTGCCGGTCGTCCTTGATCTTGTAGACGGCGGGGTCGAGCTTCGGGAAGAGGTACAGCGCGCCCTTGGGCTTCACGCAGGTGATGCCGGGGATCTGCGTCAGCAGCTCGTAGGCCGTGTCGCGCTGCTCCAGCAGTCGCCCGCCCGGAAGCACCAGGTCGTCGATCGACTGCCGGCCGCCGAGGGCGGTCGCCACGGCGTGCTGCGAGGGCATGTTCGCGCACAGCCGCATGTTGGCCAGGATCGTCAGGCCCTCGATGTACGACGAGGCGTGCTTCTTGGGGCCGCAGACCGCCATCCAGCCGGCGCGGTAGCCGGCGACGCGGTAGTTCTTGGACAGCCCGTTGAAGGTCAGGGTGAGCAGGTCCGGCGCGATGGCGGCGGTGTTGGTGTGGGTCGCTCCGCCGTACAGGATCCGGTCGTAGATCTCGTCCGAGCAGACGACCAGGTTGTGGCGGCGCGCGATGTCCGTGAGCCCGCGCAGCATCTCGTCGTCGTAGACGGCGCCGGTCGGGTTGTTCGGGTTGATGATCACGATGGCGCGGGTGCGGTCGGTGACCTTGCGCTCGATGTCGGCGAGGTCCGGCATCCAGTCGGCCTGCTCGTCGCAGCGGTAGTGCACGGCCGTGCCGCCGGCGAGCGAGACGGAGGCGGTCCACAGCGGGTAGTCCGGCGCGGGGACGAGGACCTCGTCACCGTCGTCGAGCAGGGCCTGCATCGACATCTGGATCAGCTCGGAAACGCCGTTGCCGAGGTAGATGTCCTCGACGTCCAGGTCGATGCCCTTGGTCTGGTAGTGCTGCATGACCGCGCGGCGCGCGGAGAGCAGCCCCTTCGCGTCCCCGTAGCCGTGGGCGTTGCCCAGGTTGCGGAGCATGTCCTCAAGGATCTCCGGCGGGCACTCGAAGCCGAAGGCCGCGGGGTTGCCGGTGTTGAGCTTGAGGATGCGATGACCTGCTGCTTCGAGCCGCATCGCCTCTTCGAGCACGGGGCCGCGGATCTCGTAGCAGACATTGGCGAGTTTCGTTGACTGGATCACCTGCATGACGGGAGCTTACGGGCCCGGGGGCGGGCGTGGCGCGCCATTTGGGCGGGCGGGGCGGGGAGTGATATGTCCCGTTTCGGGCAATGCCCGGGTGCCGATGCGGTCCACCCTTGGAATCCGGGGCCGCGGTCGCGTCCGAACCTGCGGAATGGGTGAGGCCCGGGCCGCCGGGAGGCCGGCGGTGTTGCGCTCGTCACGGTGATGGGCGCTGACCATGGGGTTGCCGGGCGGGGGATGGGGGCGGGGCTGGGGACGGGGCTGGGTCAGGAGGCTGAGTACGGGGGCTGAGTACGGGGGCTGAGTACGCGGGCTCATGTGGCGGGCCGGTGGTGGGGGAGAGGGTGGGGAGGGGGCGCGGATGCGGATCAGGAACGGCGGCCACCGAGTGGCGAGTGGCGAGTGGCGAGTGGCGAGTGGCGAGGGTGAAGCGGTGAGGAGCGTGGGTCAATGGAGTTCGTAGTCGGTGACATGGCGATCACCACGGTCGGCCTGGACGGCGACGACCGGGCGATCGAATTCCTGGTCTCCGGCCCGACGGGCACGGACCAGGGCTGCTTCGCCATCCACCGCGAGCACGGCCAAGGCTGGGAAACGGCCCGCCTCACGATCCCCCCACAGGCGGGCAGCGTCCCGGTGGCGGCGGTGGAATGGGCGGTGGAATTCGCCCGGGAGTACCTCTGAGGGGCGGGCGGGGGAATCAGGCCCTTCAGTCCCCGAAGCCCAACCCTCCCTGCCAGTGGTCCCGCGTATCTTTTCGGGTATGAAGCCGATCAGGGTCATCGCCGGGGATGCGACGAGTCCGCAGGCCAAGGGGCCCAAGGTGATTGCGCATGTCTGCAATGACATCGGGGGCTGGGGCAAGGGGTTCGTGGTAGCCCTGTCGCGGCGGTGGGCGGAGCCGGAGGCTGAGTATCGGGCCTGGCATCGGGGGCGCAGCGGGAACGACTTCGGGCTGGGGGCCGTGCAGGTGGTGCGGGTGATGCCCGACGTGTGGGTGGCCAACATGGTCGGTCAGCGGGGGATACGCACCGGGAGCGCGGGTCCGCCGATCCGGTACGACGCCGTTGCGCGCTGCCTCGCCGCGTTGGCCGATCACGCCGTCGAGTTGGGCGCCGGGGTGCACATGCCGCGCATCGGGTGCGGGCTGGCCGGCGGGAAGTGGTCACGCATCGAGCCGCTCATCACCGACGCCCTGTGCGCGCGAGACGTGGAGGTCACCGTCTATGACCGCGTATGACCGCGCGTGACGTCCGGGACGGTGACGGTGACGGTGATGACGGTGACGGTGCCAGCGCCGGTATCGGCGCCGGCCCCGGCATCGGCACCACCCCACCGCCGACCTAACCCCCCGCCGGCTGGCATCGCCCCCCGCTAGTGGTCGTAGTGGCCCGGCCAACCGTTTCTGCTGTCGATGATCACCAGCGGGATCACGCGGGGGGCCGCCGCGGCCTGGTCGTCTTCGAAGGCCGGCCACAGGCCCGTCATCATCTCCCAGTACGTCTCCCGCTCCACCGGCGTCGCCGTGCGCGCCGCCGCGCGCGAGACGGTGGCGCCGACCTGGACGCGGACCTCCGGGTCCGCGGTGAGGTTGCCGTACCAGGCCGGGTGCTCGGGGGCGCCGTACGCGGCGGCCACCACGATCAGGCGGTCCGCGTCCTCGCCGTAGATCAGCGGCGTGCGGACCGGGCGGCCGGTGGCGCGGTCGATCGTGGTGAGCAGCAGGGTGGGCACCCCGTGCCACAGGTGTCCGTCGGCGCCCGCCGTGCTGACGTACGCGCGGACGTGGTCCAGCCGCGGGCCGGGGCGTGGGTCCGTGGGGTGGTCCCAGTCGACATCGAGAGCTTGCATTCACCTGTCCTTAGGGTCGAGGCCCCCGGACCGCTAACGAGCATTCATCAAGTCTGGATGCGGTCCGGCCCGGCCGCACCCCGGCCGCACCCCGTACGTGCCCCTGTACGCACCCCCGTACGCAGACGACCCCGGCCCGAGGGGCGACCTCGGGCCGGGGCGTCAGCAGCGCCTTGTACGGCCCACGCGCGCGCACGACCTGCGGCGCGTGCACCGCGCGTACGGAGCGTTACGGCAGGTACCGCTCGATGACCTGCGGGCCCTCCTTCTCGATGAGCTGGCGTGCCTTCTCGATCCGCTCCGGAGTCGGGTCGTGGCCGGTCGCCATCACGAGGTCCTCGGGGTCGTACGGTCGCTCCCCGCCCGTGAAGAGCCGGTCCGACCGTGTGGGCTGCTGGTCCGATTCACTGTCCATCGCGTACCTCCTCCGGTGTCCCCCGGTGTCCCCCGGTATTCCCTGGCCCCATCCTCCGGCGGCAGCTCCATGAACGCACGTTGACCCGAACGGCCGACGTCAGAGCCGAGAGGGCCCGACCCGTCAGGCGATGATCGTCGCCACGGAGCCGAGGGCGACCAGCAGGCCGCAGATCCACAGGTTCACGGCCCTGTGCTCCCAGAACACCGCGACGAATTCGCGGATCGTGGCGCTCGGCCAGAAGTACCTCGCCGTCGGCGAGCCCAGCACCTGCCCGTTCACCCCGGCCTTCCGGGCCATCATCGCCGCGCGGAAGGCGTGGAAGTTGTTGGTGACGACCACGCACCGGTAGCCCGGGTCGTCGGTCAGCATCAGCTCCCGGGAGAAGAGCATGTTCTCCTCCGTCGTCCGCGACCGGTCCTCCAGCCGGACGTGCTCCGCCGGAACCCCGCCCTCCGCGATCAGCCAGTCCGCCATCGCCCGCGCCTCGGAGACCCGCTCGTCCGAGCCCTTGCCGCCCGAGACCAGCAGCACCGGCGGCCGGCTGCCCCGGGCCAGCTGGGCCTCGTAGATCTCCTGGCCCTTGCGCAGCCGCGAGGCCAGCAGCGGCGGCACCCGGTCGCCGCCGACCAGGCCCGAGCCCAGCATCACCACGTGGTCGACGTCGCCGCGCACCTTGATCCGCCCGTACAGGTAGGCGTACCCGAGGAAGCACATGAAGACGAAGGAGACGTAGGCGACGACCAGGGTGAGGGTCGCCGCGATGCCGTGCGCCACCGTGGAGCCGTACCGGCCCACGAGGAGCAGCAGCGCGATCATCCCGAAGATGCCGAGCCCCGCCGCCATCGACAGCAGGTTGGGCGGGCGGGCGCCCTCCTTGCGGACCATCGTCAGGCCGTTCGCGACGAGGAAGACGCCGAGCGCCAGGATGCCGAGCGTGGGGACCGCGAAGACGAGCACGAGCACCGGCACGGCCAGCCACTGCGGCAGCGCGGGCAACTGGAGGAGCAGGGCGAAGGAGGAGGTGATGAAGGTCAGGCCGAACAGCACTGCGTTGCGGAAGCGGCGGCGGTCCTTGCGGGCGCTTATGCAGAAGGTGAGGAAGAACAGGGCGGCGAGGGCGAAGGCGACCATCGGTTCATCGTAAATGTCCCGGTCGCGGGGGTGGCCGCGTCTGCCGTCGACGGCAGACGCGGGGCCCCGGGGGGGGCGCGGGCGCGGCCCCGGAGGGTAATAACAACAACCACCCCCCCAAACCAAACCCGCATAGGGATT